>JAGWIW010000001.1 GCA_028866015.1 Betaproteobacteria bacterium | reverse complement strand
ATCAAGATCCTGAAAATACAATACTAATTGATTGGGATGGTTAAAAATCCAAGACTAAATGAACAAAAGCTACAAAGTCATGTGAGCCGATTTTATCTAACGTATTGATTTACATTGTACCGATGTTTATGGGTCACTGGTTTTCGACAACAGGGGATTAAAGTCGGTTATAACGAAATAAAGTCAGACACATCAATAAGGGGGCAAACCCTTCCTTTCTTTGTTTAATAATTTCTTTTAAATCAGCATGTTGAATTGGTTTGATTGGGAGTTGTGATTTTTATAGCAAAACGCACGAATTACACCAAAAAGTCTAGGAACCATCTGGATGGCTGCTGATCGGGGCGGATTCAACCCGTCTTCTCAAGCATAATCCGCTTATGAACATGACCATTGAAGGGAAGGATGGAAAACTGCGCTGCCACTGGTGTGCCGTGGCGCCCGATTTTCTGGATTATCACGACAACGAGTGGGGTTTCCCGGTGGCCGATGACCGGCGCCTGTTCGAGAAATTGAGCCTGGAAGGATTTCAGTCTGGCCTCAGCTGGCGCACCATACTCTCAAAGCGGGAAAATTTCCGTGTGGCCTTTCACCATTTCGACTTTCACCGGGTTGCAGAGTTTACTGCCCTTGACGTGGAACGGCTGCTTCAGAATGAAGGCATCGTTCGCCACCGCGGCAAGATCGAAGCCGTGATCAATAACGCACAACGTGCCAGGGAGCTTGTTAAAAGGGAAGGTTCGCTCGCCACCTACTTCTGGCGTTACGAACCTGGACCAGGTGAACTGGCCAGGCCCCAAACGGCATCCACTTCGGCGCGATCAGAGGCGCTTTCGAAGGACCTGAAGAAACAGGGCTGGAAGTTCGTGGGCCCGACCACCGTGTATGCGTTCATGCAGGCCATGGGGTTGATCAACGACCATGCGGAAGGCTGCATCATCAGGGAAAAGGTAGAGCAAAGCCGCAGAAGCTTCACTCGGCCCGGACGCTAACCCGGTCAATACCACGACAGCGCCCCGCCCGTCTGGTATTCAGTCACCCTCGTTTCAAAGAGGTTTTTCTCCTTCCTCAGGTTGGTCTGCTCGTCCAGCCGCAGGCGGCACAAAACCATTGAAACCTGGATATCAAGCTGCAGATCATCACCCATGCTGAGGGTCAAACAATCAGATGGCCCGGACAGCGCTGACTTCCAGGTATTCTGCTTCGACCAGGGTACTGCCTTCTTCGGCCTTGTTGTGTCTTGTCCATAGCGCTTTCAGATCTTCGCCGAGAGCAGCCTGGCCGGCATCGCCCAGGGAAGCAAATGCGCAGTTCACGGGCCCATAATATACACGGAAGAATTCCACGACTTCTGCGGGAGCGAATGGGAAGTGCATCGGGTAGAGCTTGCGCACCAGTTGGAGATTGCTGGTTCCGTTCTGTAGCCTGCTGCGCACGGTCTCCTCATCACCCCAAAGGGTAGGCGAAGGCAGTGGGACCCGTGGAGGAACATGCTGGCCGACTATTTTGAACATCTCTCCAACGAGGCCGGACGCATTCCAATTGCCCATCACGATGCGTCCACCGGGTCGGCACAGACGTATGAGCTCGGCCGCGGTCCGCTCCGGCTGCGGGGCGAACATCGCCCCGATCAGGCTGAAGACGAGATCGAATGATGCGTCTTCATACGGCAGGCATTCGGCATCACCTTCCTCGAATCGGATTGCCAGACCTTCCAAGTGCGCGCGCGCCTTTGCCTGCTCGATCAGGTTGGGTGCGATGTCCACAGCCGTCACGGCTGCGCCTGCCCTGGCCGCAGGCAACGAAAGCTGGCCAGCGCCGCAGGCCACGTCCAGGACTCGTTCGCCGGGAGAGATTCCCAAAGCCCGGAAAAACTCCATCGCCCCGGGTTCGAGGTACTGTGCGAAATACCCGTAATCGCCGGCCATCCAGGTGGCTTTCAGGCGGGCCTTCAGCGCTTGCATCTCGGGTGTCATGCTTATCTCCTGATGATGTAAGTGAATGCTTCGCAACAGGCAAGTGCAATTTTACTTCACAGCGCTATCAGGCTAGAGAGAGGCTAGTACTGTTTATAGACCTTCTACAAGCGACGTTCTCCTGCTCTCAGTGGCAGTCGGCTTTTAGTGTACGAGTCTTCTGCAGAAATGACGGGATTGCACAAATAACTGCCATTGCGCTTACGTGATTCCGATTGTCTGGATTGGGTCACTCCCGAAGTCACCGGCCAAAAGCGAGTAACCGGCTTTAATTTCAAGCAAGTGATCCGCGCGCAGGGCCGGATTGATGCGTTTCAACCGGCTGAGGTCAGCTCAGCCAGGCGACGATCCACATGCCAATCAGTCCAAAGGCCAGGAAGCCTCCCATGATCATGAGGCTTTGACGCACATTGCAGTCGCAGTCGCTGCATTTCCCTGATTTGAACGAGCAGGATTGCACCATGGAATCTCTCCGGGTCAACGGTTAATCGGGCCAGGTTGGCAGCGATGTATTGCATCCATGCCCATTAGTCGGTGGTGCCGCGAATTTCTTACAGGGGAACTGGCCAAACGGGTCATCGGCTGATTTTCCTGAGAACACCCATCAGCTCCGAGATCGCTGCATCGCCATCGCCCTGTCGCACCGCTTTCTGGACGCAACCCTTGGTATGGTCCTCGATGAGCTGCAGGGCAACGGCATCGAGCGCAGACTGGATGGCGCTGACCTGGGTCAGGATGTCGATGCAGTAGCGGTCGCCCTCGATCATGCCGCTGATCCCTCTGACCTGTCCAGCGATGCGGTTCAGGCGATTGAGCAGTGCCTGCTTGTGGGGTTGTACCACGGTTGGGTCGCTGGGGTGGCAGAGCTGCCGGGCCTCAGGCTTCGACGTCATAGCCCGCATCCCTGATGGCAGCCATCAACTGCTCCGATGAAACCTGTGCCGGATCGTAATCAATGCTGGCCTGGTTTTTTTCAAGGGAAACGTCGGTTTGCCGAACCCCGGGCAAATTGGCCAGTGCCCGCTTGACGCTGCTCACGCAGCCGCCGCAGGTCATGCCATGAACGTTGAGTGTGGTGGTTGCCATTTTCATTCTCCTTTTGAAATTGGGGGGGTGACCGGTTTGGGTCCCGGACGCCAGCGACGCAACAGCAGGGAGTTGGTGACGACGGAGACTGAGCTCATTGCCATGGCTGCGCCGGCGATCACGGGGTTGAGCATGCCTGCGGCGGCCAGGGGGATTCCTAAAATGTTGTAGATGAACGCAAAGAACAGGTTCTGCTTGATCTTGGTGAGGGTGGATTTCGACAGTTCGATGGCATCCACTGCGGTGAGCAGGTCGCTGTTCATCAGGGTGATGTCTGCAGCTTCCATGGCCACATCGGAACCGGTGCCGATGGCAAAGCTCACATCGGCTGATGCCAGGGCCGGCGCGTCATTGATGCCATCACCCACCATGCCGATCAACCGTCCCTGCGCCTGCAATTCTTTTATCTTGGCGGCTTTCTCCTGCGGCATCACTTCGGCCATGAACTGGCTGATGCCTGCCTCAAGGGCAATGGCCTTGGCCGTGGCCGCATTGTCCCCTGTCAGCATCACAACCTCTATGCCCATTTCCTGCAGTCTGGCGATGGCCTGGCGGGAGGTGGGGCGAAGGCGGTCCGCAATGGCCATGTAGCCGAGTGGCCCGGTTCGTGTGGCCAGGCCGATGACTGTCTTTCCAGAACGCTGCAATGAGGCCGTTGTTTCCCGGTCCAGGGGAATCCCCAGACTTTCAAGCCAGGCCGGAGAGCCCAGCCAGTAGGATTCATCGCCGATGGCAGCGGTCACCCCTTTGCCGGCTTCCGCCCGAAAACCACGCATTTCCAAGGGTTGGATGCCCTTTTTTGCCGCCTCGTCCAGTACGGCCCGTGACAGGGGGTGCTCGGAACCCTGCTCCAGCGTGGTGGCCAGTTTCAGTAATTCCTGCGGCGACTGTGCTGCAACGGGGATCAGGTCGGTCACGGCCGGTCTGCCTTCCGTCAGGGTGCCGGTCTTGTCCACCACCAGGGTGTTGATCTTCTGGGCGCGTTCCAGTGCTTCGGCATTTTTTATCAGGATGCCTGCCTGTGCGCCCCGGCCTGTGCCGACCATGATGGCGGTTGGCGTTCCCAGACCCAGGGCGCAGGGGCAGGCGATCACCAGAACCGCCACGGCGTTGACCAGGGCCTGAGTGAAATCACCGCTGAAAACCCACCAGCCGGCAAAGGTCAGCACTGCGATACCCACCACGAACGGGACAAAGATGCCGGAGATTCGGTCTGCCAGGCGCTGGATCGGGGCCTTGGAACCCTGCGCTGCTTCAACCAGCCGGATGATGTGGGCCAGAGCCGTGTGGGAGCCGACGCCAACGGCCTTGCAGCGCAGCATGCCCTGTCCATTGAGGGTGGCTGCAAACACTTTGGCATTGGCCTCTTTCAACTGCGGCAAGCTTTCGCCGGTCAGCATGGACTCGTCGACACCTGAAATTCCGGACAGGACAATGCCGTCCACCGGAATGCTCTCTCCGGGGCGGACGATGAAAACATCTCCAGCCTTCATTGCGGCCACTTCCACTTCCTTCACCTCGCCGTCCTGCTCCACGTGTGCAGTCTTTGGCTGCAGTTTCATGAGGGCTTCGATGGCGCCGGAAGTTTTGCTCTTTGCCCGGGCTTCCAGCAGCTTGCCCATGAGGACCAGCGTGATGATGGAGGCGGAGGCTTCGAAATAGACGTGCTGGGCAAGCCCCAGGGCAGTGACCGTGGCGCTGAAGAGATAGGCCATGCTGGTTCCCAATGCCACCAGCACGTCCATGTTGGCTGATCCGCCCCGGAGGGCGTTCCAGGCGCCCCGATAGAAGCGGGCACCAATCCAGAACTGCACCGGCGTGGCCAAAAGCCATTGCAGCCAGCGTGGCAACAATTCCATGTGGCCCGTGAACATCCCGGCCATCTGGGCCAGAAGCGGCAGCGTCAGCAGTGCGGATACCGTGAATCGAACCAGATCCTGGTGAAAGATCGCCTGGCGTCGGGCCTTATCGGCGGTGGAATCAAGCTCTCCCATCTCCTGCGCGCCGTAACCTGCCTTTTCCACCTGGTGGACCAGGTCGTCGACGCCAACGAGACCTGGAGTGAACGCCACGTGGGCCCGCTCGGTTGCCAGGTTCACGTGCGCCGTGACGCCGGGCAACCGGTTGAGCACCTTTTCGATGCGCGCGGAACAGGAAGCGCAGGTCATGCCTGAAATTGCCAGTTCGGCCGTTTGCAGGGGGACTCCGTAGCCTGTTTTTTGCACCGCTTCCACCAGTTCGCGAGGCGAGACCTGGCTGGCGTCGAAACGAATCTGCGCCCTGTCGGTGGCAACGTTGACTGTGGCCTGAACGCCCGGCAGCTTGTTGAGGTTTTTCTCGATGCGCGTTGCGCAGGCAGTGCAGGTCATGCCCTCGATCGGCAAGTCCATTTGATTCAATGCGGGTTCTGCCACGATGCAACTCCCGGTCAATCAAAGCCTGGAAGAAAATAATATACCCTATAGGGGTATATGGCAATCCTGTCGGGAGAGAGGGGCTAGAACTTGAACTGCGCCTGAATGCCGAGCTGATCCATGGTGGGCTTGTCCGGCGAAGCCACAGGGCCTCCGCTCGTTTTTACGCCAGCCAGCCCACTGACATTCCACTGGGGGGTCAAACGGTAATTCAGGCCGAAATGGAAACCTGAATCCTTGTATTTGGGCCCCAGGGCAGGGTCGTCGATGCCTGGCAGCGGCAGGTCGCCCCCCGCTGCCCAGTGCAGTGCCGGGTTTTGGCCAGCTTGGACCAGAGCATCGAAAGAGTTGCGTTGGGAAAAGGCGGGTAGAGATGGCGCGGCCTTCATGGCGTCAGCGGGAACCTGCAAATTTTTGAGGTTCAAGGTGGTGGGCTGGGCTGCCGGGGATGAACCCTTGGCGGGAGCCCGTGCGTGATGACGATGGTGCGCTTTGGCCACTGCGGGTTGCCCTGCCAGGGGATGGGCGGCGGGGATACTGTTGTCGGCGCGCGCCATGGTGGCACAGACTACCTGGATGGCGATGATACCCAATGCCGCACGAAAAGCCTGCAATCGGGATGGATTCAGCACCGGGCAGCGATCCGCCGCAAGGCCATGCTGACGGAAAGGTAGGAACTGATCCAGCTCCAGCCAATTCCAGCCAAGCCGAGCAAGGCCCACTCGCGCAGGGTAAGGGCAGGCAGCAGCAGGTTGACTGCGAACAGGTTGCTCAGGGGTTGAATGGCATCGTTATACCAGCGGCTGCCAAGCCACAGCAGCAGTGCGGCCGCCAGGGAACCCAGCAAACCCTGGAGAATCCCGAAATAAAGAAAGGGCCGGCGGATGTAGCCCGGAGTCGCTCCGATCAGGTGGGTGATTTCAATTTCGCTGCGGGCAGAGAGCACCTGCTGCCGGACCGTGCTGAACACCGTGAATGCCATGGCCACAGCCAGCAAGACCGTGAGTCCTCCCGCGCCACGGCGGGCAAATTGAACCAGGGCATCCAGGCGTTTGGCCCAGGCGCTGTCCACCTGCACCCGTTCCACCTTGGCCAGGCCTGCAAGGCCCTTGCGAAGGGTTTCCAGGGCCTGGGGTGCCGTGTTGCGGGCACGAATGACAAAGGTGTGGGGGAGCGGATTGCGGTCCAGGGCCGAGACTGCATCGGCAAGCCCGGGCGTGGCCTTCATTTCAGCAAGCGCTTCCGTGTTTGAAATGTAGCGGAACTCACGAACGTCGGTGCGAGCCGCCAGGTTGTCCCATACGGCACGCACGGCAGCATCGTCCGCATCCTGCGCCATGAAAAGGGTGAGATGAGGTTCGTGGAGCGCACCCTGGCCGAGGGAAGCCGCCCGGTCAATGAGGCGCAATGCGCCCGCGGGAAGGCTCAAGGCAAAGGCAATGACCAGAACGCCCACCAGATGGGCAACCGGTTGCCGCGCCAGCTGGGAAAAGGCACGGCGCAGCGCCATTTGATGCTGATGCATCCAGCCCATCATTACATCGCCTCCGAAGATTCGGCTTCCGAGTCGCCGCCGACCAGGCCGTCTTCCAGACCCAACACGCGGCTTTCGGGGAGCGGCAGCGAGTCTGTGTCGTGCATGGCAATGATGACGGTAACCCCGGTGCTGTGAAACGATTTGAAGATGTCCAGGATGGTATGGGCATACCCCTTGTCCAGATGGCCGGTCGGTTCATCGGCAATGACCAGTCGCGGCCGGTTGACGATGGCCCTGGCAATGCACAGGCGCTGGCGTTCTCCACCTGAAAGGGCCAGCGGGGATGCCTTGGCCTGACCCTGCAGGCCGACTTTTTCCAGCGCAATGGCCACGCGCTGCCTGAGTTCCTTGCCGTACAGGCCGGCAACGCGCAGCGGCAGTGCGGCGTTTTCTTCGACGTTCCGGTCCGTCAGCAGTTGATGGTCCTGGAACACCAGGCCGATATTGCGGCGCAGCCTTGCCAGCGCTGAGGAACTGAGGCGCGTGATATCCCTGCCATGCATGGAAATTGTGCCGCTGGTGGGGCGCTCGATCCCTGACATGAGCCGGAGCAAGGTGCTTTTACCGGCGCCGGAGCGTCCGGTGATGAAAACCATCTCGCCGTCTTCGATATCCAGCGTTACGCCGCGGAGGGCCTCGTGGCCATCCGGATAGCGCTTGACCACTGCGTTCAGTGCGATCATTCGATCAGGGCATCCACAAATTCGCTGGCGTTGAAGGGGTGCAGGTCTTCAAGGGCTTCACCAACTCCGATGAAACGGATGGGGATGGGGCGCTCTCCTGCAATGGCGGCCACAACCCCGCCGCGGGCGGTGCCGTCCAGCTTGGTGACGATCAAGCCGGTCAGGCCGAGCGCATCATCGAAGGCCCGGACCTGCGCCAGCGCATTCTGTCCGGTGTTGGCGTCGAGCACCAGCAGGATTTCGTGGGGTGCCGTGGCGTCTGCCTTGGTGACGACGCGTTTGACCTTGCGGATTTCTTCCATCAGGTGCAGCTGTGTGGGCAGGCGCCCGGCCGTGTCTGCCAGCACAACATCAATGCCGCGGGCGCGCGCTGCCTGGATCGCATCGAATATTACGGCCGCCGAATCACCTTTCTCCTGCGTGATGACCGGGACGTTGTTTCGTTGGCCCCAGGCGGCAAGCTGGGCCACTGCCGCAGCGCGAAAGGTGTCCCCCGCAGCCAGCAAGACAGAGTGACCCTGTTGCATGAGGTGCTGGGCCAGTTTTCCGATCGTGGTGGTTTTGCCTGCACCGTTTACGCCCACGAACAGAATGATGTGGGGCCGATGCTCGTTGCTCGCCAAGGGGCATTCCAGCGGGGCCAGCAGATGGACCAGGGCTTTCTTGAGAAGCGGCTTCAGGTCTTCGGGCTTGTCGATGTGTTGGTGCCGGGCTTCCTGTTTCAGTTCCGCAATCAGGGCAGCGCTGGCTTTTGAGCCCACGTCTGCGCTGATCAGGGCTTCTTCGAGGGTTTCGAACCAGGCGTCGTCCAGTCGTCCGCCAAATAGTCCCCCCAGACCCTGCTGCAGTTTTTGCCGGCTGCTGCGCAAGCCCGAACGTAGCCGTGCCATCCAGCCGGCAGAAACTTCAGGTGCCGCTGCCTTGGAAACGGGGGATTTCTTGAAAAAGCCAAACATCGGACAATAGAGGTTTCACAGAGCCAATTTTTGCAACGATTCTACCTGAAATGACCAGCCAGATTCGTATCATCGGGGGCCGCTGGCGCGGTCGCAGCATCCGTTTCCATGCGGAGTCCGGCCTGAGGCCGACTCCCAACCGCGTGCGCGAAACCCTTTTCAACTGGCTCGGGCAAACGCTGCCCGGATACCGCTGCCTGGACCTGTTTGCGGGCAGCGGAGCACTCGGTTTTGAAGCCCTGTCGCGCGGGGCTGCCCATGTTGTGTTTGTGGAAAAGCAGCGTGAAACGGTGCGCAGGCTTCGGGAAAATGCGGCCCGGCTCGGTGCGGAAGACGCGGAAATCGTGCTTTCAGAGGGGCTGGAGTGGCTGCGCCGGGATGATCGGAAGTTCGACCTTGTATTTCTTGACCCCCCGTTTTCAGGCCAGGAGCTGTCCCGGGCGCTGCCGATACTGGCCGGACGTTTGAACCCGGGGGGGCTGGTTTACTGTGAAAGTTCCGGCGGTGTGTCAGAATCACCCCTTTGGAGCGAAATCCGTGCCGCCAGGGCAGGGCAGGTGACATACCAGTTGCTCAAACCGACACAGGGATGAAGTGCAATGAAGACTAAAGCTGTCTATGCAGGAACCTTCGATCCCATGACCCTGGGCCATGAAGATCTGGTGAGGCGCGCCAGCCGTCTGTTTGATTCGGTGGTGGTGGCCGTGGCAGACAGTCGCAACAAGCGCCCCCTGTTTCCCCTGGCAGACCGGGTGGAAATGGCACAGGAGGCGCTGCAACATTGCAAGAATGTACAGGTCACTGGTTTTTCAGGGCTTTTGGCGGATTTTTTGCGGGAAACGGGTGCCAACATCATTTTGCGCGGCTTGCGAGCGGTATCCGACTTTGATTTTGAATTCCAGATGGCCGGAATGAACCGAAAACTGCATCCCGAGGTCGAAACCCTTTTTCTCACTCCCTCGGATCAGTACATGTTCATCTCCTCAACGATCGTGCGGGAAATCGCCCTGCTGGGGGGCGATGTCAGCCAGTTTGTCAATCCCGGCATCCACGACCGGCTGGACCGGCACGTGAGGATGCTGGGGCAACCAGGAACTTGAATCATGGCTTTGATGATTACCGATGAATGCATCAACTGCGATGTATGCGAGCCGGAATGTCCCAACGACGCCATTTCGCAAGGTGCTGAAATCTACGAAATCGATCCGAACCGCTGCACCGAATGCGTCGGGCACTACGATACGCCCCAGTGTCGTGAGGTTTGCCCGGTGGATTGCATTCCCCTCAATCCCGACTACTCAGAAACGCGGGAGCAGCTGCAGCTCAAATATGAAGGGCTGATGCAGAAGAAGGCTTCGGCTGCATGAAGCGACACCCGAGCGTGCGGTTCATTCAAGCGCTGGCGATTGCTGCAGCGTGCTGGCTTTCTTCGGGCACCTTGTCCCTGGCAGGAGACTTGCCCCGCCTGGCCGATGAGCGCCCCTGGGCGGCAGCCGAGCATCCGGGTGTCAAGCTGCCTGCCCAGGAGCTGACCGGGCAACTGGTCTATGAGCTGCTGTTGGCGGAGATCGCGGCCCAAAGAGACCATTTTGGCGTTGCCGTGGACACCTACCTGCAACTGGCCCGCAGCACCCATGATCCCCGGGTTGCCCACCGGGCAACCGAAGTGGCGCTTTATGCCCATGACCTGAAGGCGGCCCAGGAAGCGATCGGTTTGTGGCTGACCGAAGACCCCGGTTCCAACGGGGCTCGCGAAGCGCTGGCGTCGATCATCCTGTCCCAGCCGAAAATGCCGGATGTGGGGGACCAGTTGGCGGCCTTACTTGCGGACGACAACACCGACCGGGCGCGAGATTTTCGCAATATCAACATCATTTTCATGCAGCACCCGGATCACGAAGGAGCGCTCGCGCTGTCCCGGCGCCTGGCAGAACCTTACCCCCAACTGCCTGAAGCGCATTATCTGGTCGGTTCGGCCGCTTTCGTGGCCGGCCAGAACGAGCTTGCGCTGACGGAAGCTCGCGAGGCGTCACGCCTGAAACCCGGTTGGGAGGCTTCGGCTTTGCTGGAGGCGCGCGTCCTGCAAGGTCAGGACAGTGCGCAGGCCCGCAGTTTTTATCAGGATTTTCTCGAACATTATCCCCAGGCCCGGGACTTCCGGCTTCTCTATGCCCGTTATCTGGTTGAACTCAAGGACTATCGCGGGGCGCGTGAACAGTTCAATGTCATTCTCAAAGAAGCGCCCCAGAATCCGGACCTGACGCTTGCGGTGGCATTGCTGACGCTTCAGCTCAAGGATTATGCGGCAGCGACTCCTTTGTTCGAGAAAGCACTGGAGCTGGGATATCGCGATCCGGACGCGATCCGGTTTTACCTCGGTGAAGCCTATGAAGAGCAGAAAAAGTGGGCGGAGGCTGCCCAGTGGTACGGCGCTGTTGCCGCAGGCGAGCAACTGACGGCGGCGCGCATTCGGGTAGCGCTCATGTGGGCCCGGCAGAACCAGCTGAAAAAGGCCCTCGAAATGGTACGTGCCGTGCCGGTCAATACGCCGGAGCAGAGGGAGCAGCGGGTTCTGGCGGAAGAGCAGATGCTGCGCGAGGCTGGAGACTACCAAGGGGCGTTCGATACGCTGACGGCAGCGCTGCGTCGAATGCCGGATTCTGCGGACCTGCTGTACGAGCGGGCCATTGTTTCTGACAAGCTTAATCGCATGGACGTGCTGGAGCAGGATTTGCGCCGGGTCATTGTCTTGCGTCCTGAATACGCCCACGCCTATAACGCCCTGGGGTATAGCCTGGCCGATCGATCGGTCCGACTGGATGAAGCTTTGTCGCTCATCCAGAAAGCGGAATCGCTGGCTCCGGACGATCCTTTCATCATGGACAGCCTGGGCTGGGTGCAATTCCGCATGGGGCATATTCAGGATGCCATCACAACCCTCAAAAGGGCCTATGCGGCGCAGGACGATCCTGAAATCGCAGCGCACCTGGGGGAAGTCCTGTGGGTTTCCGGCGACCAGACTGGTGCCCTCAAAACCTGGGAAAAAAGTCTCAAGGCCAATCCTGACAACGAGGCCTTGCAGGCCACCATGCACCGGTTCCTTCATTGATCCATGAAAGCTTCGCAGGCGCTGCTGGCCGCGTTGGTGTTTCTGCTGGCCGGTTGTGCCAGCTGGTCGCCAACCTCTCCTCCCGCTGATCAGGTAACCGGGCATGGTGCACTCCGGGGGTTTCGCTTTTCCGGGCGCTTGGCTGTTCAGCAGCCCGAGGGAACCGACACAGGAAAGATTGAATGGTCGAGTCACGGAACCCAGGTTCATGTGGATCTGTTGTCCCCCTTCGGTTCCACGGTGGCCCAATTGGACCAGACGCCCCAGCATGTGCACCTTCTCCTGTCGGATCAGCGCGAATACAGCGCCCCGGATGCGGAACAGCTGACCGAGTCGGTCCTGGGCTACGCCCTTCCCCTGGACGGTCTGCCCTGGTGGGTTCGTGGCCGGGCAGCGCCAGGGGATGGAACTGCCCGCCTGATTCCCGGCCAGGATGGTCATCCGGAGCAACTGGTGCAGGCAGGCTGGCTGGTGCGATATGGCGCATGGCGCAGCGTGGGCGGGGAGGTCTTGCCGGTGGCCCTGTCCCTGCAACGGGAGTCGCTGACCATCCGTCTGCATATCGACCAGTGGACTCTCGAACGAGGTTCGGAGTGAGTGCTAACTATGCTGGATTACCAGCCCCGGCAAAACTCAATTTATTTTTGCACGTCACTGGACGGCGATCCGACGGCTACCACACCCTGCAGACGCTGTTTACTTTCCTTGATTATGGTGATGCCCTCGATTTCTCCATCCTGCCGGACGGGCAAGTCCGGCGCCTTGGTGATGACCCCGGATTTCCTGAGCAGGATGATCTTTGCATCAAGGCGGCACGCCTGCTGAAGGAACAAAGCGGCGTTGCGGCAGGAGCCGGTATCCGGCTCACCAAGCGGATTCCGGTCGGGGGAGGGCTTGGGGGCGGAAGCTCCGATGCTGCGACCACCCTGGTTGCGTTGAACCACCTGTGGGGCATTGGCTGGGAGCGATCCCGACTGGCTGCGCTGGGGTTGCGCCTGGGGGCCGATGTGCCCGTGTTCGTGGAAGGGCGCGCGGCCTTTGCCGAAGGGGTGGGCGAACGGCTGACTCCTTGCAGGGTTCCCGAAAGCTGGTATCTGGTGGCTTGCCCGGCAGTGGCCATTTCCACCCGGGAAATCTTTGCGGCGCCTGAATTGACAAGGGATTCGATCCCGGTCAAAATGTGCGACTTTTCGGCGGGCTTTGGGCATAACGACCTTCAACCCGTTGTCGTTCAGCGTTATCCTCAGGTCGCCAGCCTGCTGCAATGGCTGGGTCAGTGGGGTGATGCCCGAATGACGGGTTCCGGGTCCTGCTGCTTCGTTCCCTTTGCCGAAGGCGCTGAAGCCCGGGAAGCATTGGGGCGACTGCCGCCGGAATATACAGGTTTCGTAGCCCGCGGGATGAATCAGCATCCCTTGCGGGACTGGTTGTAGTTTGTAGTACAGCAGGGGAGTCGCCAAGTGGTAAGGCACCGGATTTTGATTCCGGCATTCGTAGGTTCGATCCCTACCTCCCCTGCCATCCAAGCGTCAAACCACCACATGCCAGGAGCGCCATGTCTTCAGCCAATCTGATGGTGTTTACCGGCACCGCAAACCCGAAACTGGCCAGCGAAGTGGCAGCCCATTTGAACATTTCCGTGGGCAGGGCCACTGTCGGTCGTTTCAGTGACGGTGAAGTGATGGTTGAAATCCTGGAGAACGTGCGTGGCCGGGACTGTTTCATCCTGCAGTCCACCTGTGCTCCGACAAACGACCATTTGATGGAAATCATGGTGATGTGCGATGCCTTGCGCCGCTCTTCTGCGGCGCGGATTACGGCAGCCATCCCGTATTTTGGGTATGCCCGCCAGGACCGCCGGCCGCGCTCTGCGCGTGTGGCCATATCGGCCAAGGTGGTGGCCAACATGCTGCAAGGCGCCGGAGTGGACCGGGTGCTGACCATGGATCTCCATTCCGACCAGATTCAGGGGTTTTTCGACATTCCCGTGGACAACGTCTATTCGACACCTGTTCTGCTGGGGGATGTTTGGCGTTCCGGCTACCAGAACCTGACTGTGGTGTCTCCCGATGTGGGGGGGGTGGTTCGCGCCCGTGCCATGGCCAAGCGCCTGGAAGCCGACCTGGTCATCATCGACAAACGTCGCCCCAAGCCCAATGTGGCGCAGGTCATGAACGTGATTGGCGATGTGGAGGGCCGCGTCTGCCTCATCATGGATGACATGGTGGATACCGCCAACACGTTGTGCGAAGCGGCGGCAGCCCTGAAAAAGCACGGTGCAGCCAAGGTGCTGGCCTACATTACCCACCCGGTGCTTTCGGGGAAGGCGGTTGAACGCATTTCGCAATCTGCCCTGGACGAACTGGTGGTGACCGACACCATTCCGCTGTCAGAACAGGCGACCGGGTGTAGCCGTATTCGGCAACTCGGGATTGCCGGCCTGCTGGCCGAAACCATGCGGCGCATCAGCGACGAAGACTCGGTCAGTTCGCTTTTTATGGAATGATTCACCCCGTCGCCTGGTCGCGGGCGGCGGTTTTTACTCAACTGGAACCCAAGGAAATTCAACATGGAAATCGAAGTTACCCAAAGAACAGTGCAGGGCACCGGAGCGAGCCGCCGCCTGCGCCGTAATGGTCGTGTGCCGGGCATCATCTATGGCGCCGGCAAGGATGCGTTGGCCATCGAGCTCGATCACAACGACATCTACCACAAGCTGCGCCAGGAAGCGTTTCATGCTTCCGTGCTGACCATCAAGCTTGACGGGCAAGGCCAGCCTGCTTTGCTGCGCGACGTGCAGATGCACCCTTTCAAGCCAATCGTCCTGCATGTGGATTTTCAGCGCGTGGATGCCACCCGCAAGATTCACATGAAAGTGCCGCTCCATTTCATCAATGGCGACATTTGCCCGGGCGTCAAACTCTCCGGTGCCAACATCAGCCACATCCTCAACGAAGTGGAAGTGCTGTGCCTTCCGGGCGACCTGCCTGAATTCATCGAGGTGGATTTGAAGGATCTGACCGTGGGGCATTCGTTTCACCTGTCAGACATCAAGGCGCCTGCAGGCCTTGAGTTTGCTTCTCTGGTTAAGGGTGAAAACCCCGCCGTGGCTGCCGCTGTTCTGCCGCGCGCAGCACGCGCCGAGGAAGAAGCGACTCCTGCGGTGGCAGCTGCCGATGTTCCGGCTGCCAATCAGAAGGCTCCGGCCGCTGAAGCCGGAAAAGAAGCCGGCAAGAAGTGATGCACGGGTTTTCCCGTGCACTCCGCGTGCCGGGAAATTAACGCGGTCCCGTGACCACCAGTCCCTTGCAGCTGATCGTCGGCCTCGGCAACCCCGGGGCCGACTACCAGCACACCCGCCACAATGCCGGTTTCTGGTTTGTGGATCGGGTGGCTCAGGCTGCAGGACAGGCTTTCAGGCATGAATCCCGCTTTCATGGTGAAGTCGCCAAAGTCCTCCTGGACGGACGAGTGCTCTGGCTGCTGAAGCCGGGCACTTACATGAATGCAAGCGGCCGAGCCGTTGCCGCGCTGACCCACTTTCACCGTTTCACCCCGGACCAGGTGCTGGTTGTTCATGACGAGCTGGATCTTCCCCCCGGCGTTGCCAAAGTCAAGAGAGGCGGTGGGGCGGCTGGTCATAATGGCCTCAAGGACCTGATTGCGGCACTGGGTAGCCCTGAGTTCTGGCGCCTGCGCATTGGCATCGGACATCCCGGACAGAGGGATGCAGTGGCCGATTTTGTGCTGCATCGTCCTTCCCGCAGCGAGCAGGATGCCATAGACGAAGCCCTGGAGCGTGCCCTGGGTGTGTTGCCGGAACTGGTTTCGGGTCAAGCGGCAGCAGCAATGATGAATCTTCACGCGGCGCCCGGGAAAGGCGCTGCAGCAAATAAAGGTTGACGGCATGAGCCTCAAATGCGGTATCGTCGGGCTGCCCAACGTGGGCAAGTCCACCCTGTTCAACGCGCTCACCAAGGCGGGCATCGCTGCGGAAAACTATCCCTTCTGCACCATTGAGCCAAACGTTGGCGTTGTGGAAGTGCCGGATCCACGGTTGGCTGTTCTTGCCGGCATCGTTCATCCAGAACGGGTGCTGCCGGCGGTGACGGAGTTCGTGGACATTGCCGGACTGGTGGCAGGCGCCTCCAAAGGCGAAGGGTTGGGCAACCAGTTCCTGGCGAACATTCGCGAAACGGATGCCATTGCCCACGTGGTCCGGTGTTTTGAGGATCCCAACGTGGTGCATGTGGCCGGCCGCATCCAGCCGCTCGACGACATCGAAACCATCCATACCGAGCTGGCCCTGGCAGACCTTTCCACAGTGGAAAAGGCGGTGGCACGAACCCAGAAGGCTGCAAAGTCAGGCGACAAGGAAGCTGCCCGGCTGGCCCAACTGCTGGAACGTGTCCATGCGCAGCTCAATCAGGGGCAACCGGTGCGTGCCTTGGGGCTGGATGAGGAGGAGTTGGCCCTGCTTCGTCCGCTCTGCCTGATTACGGTGAAGCCAACCCTATACGTGGCCAACGTCCTGGACACCGGCTTCCAGAACAACCCGCTGCTGGAACAGGTCGAAGCTTACGCGGCGCGCGAAGGAGCGCCGGTGGTTCCTGTTTGCGCCGCACTCGAAGCCCAGGTGGCGGATCTGGATGAGGCAGACCAGGCCCTCTTCCTTGCCGACATGGGGCTTTCCGAACCCGGGCTAAACCGTCTGATCCGTGCTGTTTACCGGTTGCTGGGCCTGGAGACCTACTTTACAGCCGGGGTCAAGGAAGTTCGCGCCTGGACCATTCACGCCGGGGATACTGCTCCCCAGGCAGCCGGCGTCATTCACAACGATTTCGAGCGGGGTTTCATTCGGGCCGAAGTGATTGCCTATGAGGACTTCGTGGCCTGTTCCGGCGAGCAGGGGGCCAAGGAGGCAGGGAAAATGCGCCTGGAAGGCAAAGACTACCGGGTTAAAGACGGAGACGTCATGCATTTTCGGTTCAATGTCTGAACGACTTCCAGGATAAATTGTCTTTGTCTTCTGGTTGGCTAACCGGATACATGGAATGTCCAAAAATCCCATATATAATTGCCAGATTGCCCGACATGTAACAAATTGTTCCGTTGGGATGGGTTGCCTAAAATTTAGTCAGGAGTGATCAGCCATCGACACGATTCACATGACTGGCAAGGGCCAGGGTGCAGTCCTTTTGCTGCACGGCCTTTACGGGACACCGCAGCAATTGCAGTACATCGGGCGCAAACTCAATGTCGCCGGTGGCTATACGGTACGCATTCCCAACATTCAGGGTTACTCCGTATTCGATGACCCTGTCCCGCGCGAGACAACCCATTGGGAACACTGGCTGGAACAGATAGAAGCCCAGTTCGACGAACTCAAGCGGGAGCACGGGGAAGTGAGCGTGGCGGGCCTGTGCATTGGCGCCGACCTGTGCATGGAACTGGCCATGAAGCGCAGCAGCGACATGCATGCACTTTGCCTTTATTCCGCACCCCTGCGGTATGACGGCTGGAACGTCACCTGGATGCGCTGGTTCAAGTTTCTGGGCTATTACACGCCGGCACGTTTCCTGGTGTCCCTGACAGAGCGCCCACCCTATGGACTCAAGGATGAGCGCATCCGCCAGTGGGTTGCGACCCAGATGGCCAAGCGGGGTACTTCAGCCCTGGGTTCATCGCAATCACCGCTGACCGGTGTTTACCAGTCCGAACGGCTGATGAAGCATGTGCGCGGTAATTTGCATAAAATTTCCGCCCCGACGCTTATAATGCATGCGATTGAAGACGATCTGGCAAGCCCGCGCAATGCCGAAACCATCGAGCGCGGCATCTCGTCCGGCGAAGTCAGAAAAGTCCTGCTGGAAAATTGCTATCACATCATCACCATGGATTTTGAAAAGGAGCGCGTAGCCCAGGAAACACTGGAGTTTGTCCAACAACAGTCCCAGAGGGCCTTGAGTGCGGAACAAACCAGACTCCGGTTGGTGGGGTGAGGCCGAGCATATGAGTTCATTGCCTGTAATTCAGAAAATGCTGGTCGAAGAATTCGGACTGTCGCCAGACCAGGTTCACCCAGATTCCAAGCTGGAGGAGCTGGGCGTCGATTCGCTGGCCACTGTGGAATTCATGTTCATGCTGGAAGACAAGTTCAAGCTGAAAATGACCGGTGAGCCGGTTCCCATCAAAACAGTGGGAGACATTGCGCGCGAAGTGGATGCCATGGTGGCCAAGCAAGGCATCCAGCTTGATGCCGGAGGGCAGGGAGCCTGAGCATGCGGCGTGTTGTCGTCACCGGCGTTGGGGCCATCACGCCGCTGGGGGAACATGCTGATGCCCTGGTGCAGGCACTTAACCAGGGTATTTCCGGCGTGCGTGCGCTGGAAACCCCATGGGTAGGCCAGCTGGTTTCCCCGCTGGCTGCACCGGTCACTGCTCCTGTCGAAAACCATTTCCCCAAGTTGCGCCGGTTGATGCTCGATCGTGTTGCGCAGCTGTCCCTGCTCGCAACCCGCGAAGCCCTTGGGCAGGCGCGCATGGATTTTCATGGGGATGCCGGCCTCGAGTGCGGCATTTTCTGGGGGACGGGCATGGGGGGGGCTACCACCCTGGAGCAAGCCTATGTGGAATCCTTTCTCAACCACGCGGCACGTCCACGGCCCTCAACGATCGTCATGTTCATGGCGAATTCCTCCACAGGGCAGATCGGTATCGAATACAAAATCCGGGGCCCTAGCTTCACGTACAGTTCGGCCTGTTCATCCTCTGCTGTGGCCATTGGCGAAGCATTCACGGCCATCCGCGCGGGCCGGTTGCGCTTCGCCGTGGCGGGTGGCGGGGAAGCCCTGCTGACACTGGGCGTGATGAAAGCCTGGGAGTCGCTGCAAACGCTGGCCAAGCCGGATCCCGAACATCCCGAAACGTCATGCCGGCCTTTTGCGAAGGATCGCAGTGGATTCATTCTGGGGGAAGGCGCCGCGGCATTGGTGCTGGAAGAAGCCTCTTCAGCAGAAGCCCGTGGGGCAACGATCCTGGCTGAAATTATCGGTTACGGCAATACCACGGATGCAAGCCACATCACACAGCCCGACGCAGGAGGGCAAGCCCGAGCCATGCAAGCTGCCCTGGCGCAGGCCGGCATGGGGCCTGGCGACATCCAGCACATCAATGCTCATGGGACCGGCACCCAAGTGGGTGACATCTCTGAAACGAATGCCATCAAGCAGGTGTTCGGGCCATGGGCGCATCGAATTCCAGTCAGCGCCACCAAGGCGCTGCATGGTCATCTGATGGGGGCCACCGGGGCGGTGGAAATGGTGGCAGCGCTGGGAGCCTTGCGAACCGGGATTGTTCCTCCCACGGCACATCTTGCACAGCCCGATCCCGAATGCGACCTGGACTATGTACCCGAAGGTGCACGCAAGCTACCGGTGCTGGACACCGTGATGAGCAATTCCTTCGGTTTTGGCGGCAACAACGCCGTGCTGGTTGCGCGACGATACCTTCCCTAAAGCGCCGACCGATACAGCCAACAGCGATCAGTATTGCAACCACTTGCTGGAAACAGAAGCAGTTTGTGAGGCGGGCTTTCTTGATAGGGGTCAAGCAGTCCGGGTGATTGCCTTGAAATGAGAATAACTCTTAATTAGTATGAAAAATGGTCACTGCCTTGTTAAAGACCGTGACCATTTTTACCCTCTCTTCAAGCCCTTTTTTCTCCCTTCGGGCTACCCCTTCCTTGTGAAGGGGTTTTTTTTGTGTTTAAAGCATCATCTCATACCTGGACTCGGCAGGTCCATGAACTCCAGTTTAACGGGTGATCCATAAAACTTCAGTTGCTAGGGGGTATTCACCACCGGCAAACCGGCGGCCTGAGCCTGCTGATCAGCATGGTAACTCGAGCGGACCATCGGTCCGCAGGCTGCGTGAGAAAATCCCAGGCTTTTTGCTTCTTCTTCAAACTGCCTGAATCGTTCCGGCGTGACGAAGCGGGTCACGGGCAGGTGATGCAACGTGGGCTGCAAATACTGCCCGATAGTGAGCATCTCCACCTTGTGCTGGCGCAAGTCCTTCAGGACCTCGATGATCTCGTCGTCTGTCTCGCCCAGCCCAACCATCAGCCCTGACTTGGTGGGAATGTCCGGATGGGCTTCCTTGAAGCGCTTCAGCAAGGTCAGGGAATGCTGGTAGTCGGCGCCGGGCCGGGCCTGCCTGTAAAGTCGCGGTACGGTTTCCAGGTTGTGATTCATCACGTCCGGCAGGCTCTGGCCCAAAATGTCCAGCGCCAGATCAAGCCGGCCCCTGAAGTCAGGCACCAGGATTTCAATGCGGGTATCCGGCGACGAGGCCCGGATGGCTGCAATGCATCGGGAAAAATGATCGGCGCCACCGTCGCGCAGGTCATCCCGGTCGACGCTGGTGACCACCACATAGCGTAATCTCATTTGCGCGATGCTCTGGGCCAGATGCTGGGGCTCTTGGGCATCCAAAGGGTCTGGCCGACCATGGCCCACATCGCAAAACGGGCACCGGCGCGTGCAACGATCGCCCATGATCATGAACGTGGCGGTGCCATGGCTGAAACATTCGCCAATATTGGGGCAGGAAGCTTCCTCGCACACCGAGTGCAGCTTGTTCTCGCGCAGGATGGACTTGATTTCGCTGAAGCGGGCGCTGGATGCGGTGCGGACCCTGATCCAATCCGGCTTGCGCAGAGGCGGTTGCGGTTCGATCTTGATGGGAATGCGCGCCGTTTTTTGCGCGCCTTTTTCTTTTGTGCTCATGTGAATACCGGATGCGCCCCCATGAGTTCAGCCAACTGCCCCACGAGCGCTGATTCAAGCGTTTCGAGCGGCACCTCAACACCAAGATCAGCCGTGCGGGTTACTGCCAGGCCGGCGTATCCGCAAGGGTTGATGAATTGAAATGGGGCCAGGTCCACATCCACGTTGAGGGACAATCCGTGATAACAGCATCCTCTCTGGATGCGCAGCCCCAGGGCAGCGATTTTTGCTCCTTGCACATATATTCCCGGTGCCCCGGGTTGTCTTTCCGCCGAAATGCCATGAGTAGCCAAAAGGTCGAGCAGGGCTTGCTCCATGAGGGATACCAGTTGCTTGACCGACAGCTTGTAGCGACGCAGTTCGAGCAGGAGGTAGAGCACGATCTGTCCGGGACCATGGTATGTGATTTGGCCGCCACGATCCACTTGCACCAGGGGGATGGAAGACGGGGCAATCAGGTGTTCCCGTTTCCCGGCCAGTCCCAGCGTGAATACCGGGGGATGCTGAACCAGCCAAAGTTCGTCGTCTGTGGTTTCCGTACGCTCTCTGGTGAAATCACGCATGGCATTCCAGGTGCTCACGTAATCCGACAATCCGGTCATTTTCCGGATGCGCAGGGGGTGCGGACGTGCTGGGGCGATCACAAGACCATGACCACCGAAGGATGGCCCGAGAGTTCACGATACAGTGCATCCAGCTGTGCCCGGGACACTGCACGGATGGTGCATGTGACGCTCAGGTATTTGCCACTGCTGCTGGAGCGCATTTCCAGCGTGGCCGGGTCAAAATCGGGAGCGTGCTGAAGAACGATGCCCATGACTGTCTGTGCAAACCCGTCCACGGTATACCCCATGGCTTTGATGGGAAAATCACAGGGAAACTCAAAGAGCGCGTCTGATTCGGAATTGCTTTCCAGATCTCTCATGGTCGCTTGTACTCCTGATAGAGATCCAGCAGGCGCATCGTGACCGGGCCTGGCCTGCCATTGCCTACGGGCACGCCGTCAAGGCGGGTGATCGGGACGATTTCACGTGTACTGGAAGTCATCATGACCTCTTGCGCACGGCGAAGTTCCGCTTCGGTGACCGGTCGTTCCTTGTGAGGAAGGCCGTGTCTTGCGGCCGTTTCAAGAACCAGTTCGTAGGTGATGCCCGGCAGCAGCAGGTGGTTGCGTGGCGGTGCCAGCAGCTGTCCGTCCAGGACGATGAGCGCGTTGCTGGCAGCCCCTTCAGTCAGAAACCCGTCGCGGATCAGCAGGCATTCGGTTGCCCCGGCATCCACCGCCAACTGGCGCAAGAGCACGTTGGCCAGCAGTGAGGTGGTCTTGAGGTCACAACGCAACCATCGGAAATCGGCATGGGTGATCGCGCTTACCCCATCCTTGATCCAGGAAGGCGGGGGAGGCGTCAGCGGCTTGCTCATGGCAAAGACGGTGGGGGAAACGTCTTTGGGAAAAGCGTGCTCCCGTGGTGCGACACCTCGGGTGACATGCAGATAAAGCGACTGGTCGGCGCTGGGTTCGCGTGCGATCAGTTCATGGATCAGGCTTGTCCACGCATCTCGCGACATGGGGTAAGCCATGCGGATGCCATCCAGGGAATATTCAAGGCGCCGGAGATGCCGGTCCAGCGCCAGCGGAGATCGGTTGTAGACCGGAATGACTTCGTACACCCCGTCTCCGAAAATGAAGCCGCGGTCCAGCACAGGCACGGTGGCCTGCTCCAGAGGCATGAATTGACCGTTCAGATAGACGTCACTCATTTCAGCATCAAGCGGATGGTGTCCCAGCCCCGGGTAAAGGCGTTTCCGATCGGGACCGGTTCAAGGGCCACGAGATCGTGAACCGCCACGGGTTTATCATCATAACGGATCTCGAGGGTTCCCAGTTTTTGTCCTGCGGCAACCGGCGCCACGACGGGCTGCAGCGTCATGAGGGTCTGTCGGGCTTTGGCGCCATCGCCCACAGGATAAGTCATCCAGACGTCCTCATGGAACCCTGCATGGACTTCCCGTGCTGCGCCCTTGAAGACCGGGAGCGTGCGCACAGATGCATTCTTCTGGAACAAGTGCTGGCTTTCAAAGGTCTGGAAACCCCAGTTGAGGAGTTTCTGGCTTTCCGTTGTCCGGGCAAGATCGCTGTTGGTGCCCAGCACCACGGCCAGAAGACGGCGTTCACCCCGGTGTGCCGAACTGATCAGGCAGTAGCCTGCCGTTTCGGTATGGCCTGTCTTGAGCCCATCCACAGTGCCGTCGATCCACAGCAGGCGGTTGCGGTTGGGTTGGGTGATGCCGTTATAGCGGTATTCCTTGATGGAATAGAGCGGATAGTATTCCGGAAAGTCCCGGATCAGGGCCTCGGACAGCAAGGCAAGGTCATGCGCGGTACTGTAATGCTGAGGGTGGGGCAAGCCGGTGGCATTGGCAAAATGCGTATTGGTCATGCCCAGTTCAGCAGCCTGCTTGTTCATGCGGTCGACGAAAGCTGATTCGGACCCGGCTATGGCCTGTGCCAAGGCAATGCTGGCATCGTTTCCGGACTGGATGATCACCCCATGGATCAGTTCGTCGACGGTAACAGGCTTCATGGGGTCGATGAACATGCGGGAACCTTCGGCTTTCCAGGCTTCCTGGGACACGGGTACGGTTTGTCCGGGGGACAATGTTTTTTCCCGCAACGCCTTGAAAGTGAGGTAGGCCGTCATGAGCTTGGTCAGGGATGCCGGTTCCACACGCTGGTCCGGGTTGAGCGCGGCCAGTGGTTGTCCGCTTTCCACTTCCATCAGGTAATAGGCATGGGCCGCAATGTATGGGGCAGTCAATGTGCTGTCAGCCAGCGATGGAAACGACAGGGAAAGAACAAGCAGGGACAGTAAAATGCGGTGCATGAGAAAAACCTGGCGGAAAAACCGCCATTATACCTTCGGCAACTAAGGGAACAGACGCTCCACTTCCACTTCGGTGCTGCCTTTGTTGACGAAACCCAGTTTCCAGGCTGCCGTGTAACTCAAGTCGATCAGGCGGTTCGAACGGAACGGCCCGCGATCGTTGATGCGCACCACGACAGATTTGTGGTTGGAGAGATTGGTCACGCGCGCGTAGGATGGAATGGGAAGCGTGGGATGGGCGGCCGTCATGCCGTACATGTCATAGAGCTCGCCGCTCGAAGTTTTCTGGTGGTTGTAGCGGCGCCCATACCAGGACGCAATCCCGCGCGCCCGGTAAGGCTTTCCCGAAACATCAGGCACGTAAACCTTGCCGAATGCGGTATAGGGTCTGTTGGCAAACCGGTTCAGCGGTTCCCATTTGGGCACTGCGTCCGGTATCTGGTCCAAATGGGCCGGAGGGTGGGCGCCCGGTCCATCGTCCAGATAATAGCCCCCGCGCCCCGAACCAGCCGGCGCTTCCGCAGGCCGCGGCATGGTGCTGCAACCCCAAAGCACCGTCAAAAGCAGCAGCAGGACCGATCTTGTTGTGTTCACTGTTTGACCAGTTTTCTGTGGTGATGAACGCTCATCAGGATGCCGATGCTGATGAACAGAGTCACCAGCGATGTGCCTCCATAGCTCAGGAACGGCAAGGGTACGCCCACTACCGGCAGGATCCCGCTGACCATTCCCATGTTGACGAAAGTATACGTGAACAAGGTCATGGAAAGTGCACCGGCCACCAGTCGGGCGAAAGGGGTGGATCCTTCGTTGGCGATAAAGAACCCGCGGGTGATGATGACCAGCATGGCCACCAGGAAAACAAGCTCGCCCAGCAGGCCGAATTCTTCGCCAAATACGGCAAAGACGAAATCCGTGGTGTGCTCCGGGAGGAAGTCCAGATGGGACTGGGTGCCTTGCAGCCAGCCTTTCCCAAAAAGCCCGCCGGACCCGAGGGCAATCATGGATTGGAGCGTGTGGTAACCGGCACCCAGGGGGTCCTGGGTGGGATCAAGCAGCGTCAGGATGCGCTTTCGCTGGTAGTCGTGAAGCAGGTGCCATACCAGGGGCAAGGAAGCGAGGCCCGCTGCCAAAAGGCCTCCCATGACCTTCCAGGAGAGTCCGGCAAAGTACAGTACATAGAAACCCGATGATGCAATCAAGAGCGCTGTCCCCAGGTCGGGCTGTCGAATAACCAGGGCAACAGGAATCAGCAGCAGCAGGGCGGCCACCACAAAATCACGCCAGTTAATGGATTTTCCACGCCACTCGAAATAACCGGCCAACGCCAGGGGCAAGGCAATTTTCATGAGTTCAGAGGGCTGCAGGCGCAAAGGCCCCAGATGCAGCCAGCGCCGGGCACCGTGACTGACTTCCCCGAACAGGGCTACGGCCACAAGAGCCACCAGCGCGACCACATAAATCGGGAAAACCACCCGCTCGATCTTGTGGGGCGGAGTGACCGCCATCACCCACATGGCCGCGAAAGCCAGGCCCAGATTGCGAACCTGACTCAGAACCTTGACCATGTCCGATCCCGAGGCGCTGTACTGGACGATCAGGCCAAGCGCCGTCAGGATGAGGCAGGTATTGAACAGTGTCGGATCCAGCGGGGCCAGGAATCGCTGGCGCAGCTCCTTAATCGTGGGCACTGTCATCTCCTGCATTGTTGTCGGGCACTGGGGTTACTCCCTGACCGAGCAGGTAATAGTCAAATACCTTGCGCGCAATGGGGGCTGCTGTTGAGCCTCCGTGACCTCCATTTTCCACCAGGACGGCAACGGCGATACGGGGCTTGTCTGCCGGCGCAAAAGCAATGAAGACTGCATGGTCGCGATTGCGTTCCGCAGTACGGCTTTCATTGTATTTTTCACCCTGGCGAACCCCCACCACCTGGGCCGTGCCCGTTTTTCCTGCGATCAGGTAGGGGGCCCCGGCCCCGGCCTGAGCTGCGGTTCCCCCGGGCTTCATGACATCTTCCATCGCATCGCGCACGAAATCGATGTCTGCCTGCTTCAGCGGGAGCGTTCGTTCGATTTCGGGAGGGATTTTCTTGATTGCTCCCGTGGCCCGGTCGCGGATCTCGTGCACGAGATGGGGTTTCATCATCACTCCGTTGTTGGCGAGCGTTGCGACAGCCTGGGCAAGCTGCAAGGGCGTGGTCAGGATGTAGCCCTGGCCAATTCCGCTGATGACCGTCTCGCCGCCATACCAGTCCTGCTTGAAACGCTTCCGCTTCCATTCTGTGGAAGGGTAAAGCCCTGCCACTTCCCCATCAATGTCGATGCCGGTTTTCTGCCCAAACCCGAACTGGGTGAAGAAGTCGTGCATGGCGTCGATGCCCAGGTCGTTGGCGAGACTGTAATAGTAGGTGTCGCAGGACTGGACGATGGACAGATGCATGTCGACCATGCCGTGGCCGCCGGCACGCCAGTCCCGGTAGCGATGACTGCTGCCCGGAAATGAGAAATATCCTGGATCTGAAATTTTGTAGGTCGTGGTCCTTTTCCCCAGAGTCAGCGCCGCAAGGGCCATGAACGGCTTGACGGTGGACCCTGGTGGATACAGTCCACGCAGGGCACGGTTGTTGAGGGGCTTGTCTGGAGAATTGTTCAGGGCATTCCAGTTGTCCTGGTCTATTCCTTCCACAAACAGATTGGGGTCAAAGCCGGGTTCGCTGACAAGGGCCAGGACGTCGCCGGTGCCGGGGTCGATGGCCACCAGCGCTCCCCGGTGGTCGCCGAAAGCCTTTTCGGCAGCTTGCTGCAAGCCGGCATCGATGGTCAGGAACAGATCATTGCCAGCGATCGGGTCGATGCGCGAAAGAGAGCGAACACCACGGCCGCTGGCATCAGTTTCCACCTGTTCCGAGCCTGTGATGCCGTGCAGTTCATGTTCGTAATGCCCCTCAATGCCGAGTTTGCCAATGTGATTGGTGCCACGGTATTCGTCGGCCATTCCGGCATCGTCCAGCCGTTCCTGGTCGGCTTCATTGATCCGGCCAATGTAACCAATCAAATGGGAGGCGCTGGCGCCCAGCGGGTAGTTGCGGATCAGGCGCGCCTGGATGTCCACGCCGGGAAAGCGATAGTGGTTGACAGCAAAGCGGGCGATCTCGGTTTCACTCAACCGATTTCGGATGGGCACTGGGGACAGGCCATGGGTTTCGTCCAGCGCCTTGCGAAAGAGTTTCCGATCAGAGGAGGTGATTGTGACCAGATCAGCCAGCTGATCGATCAGCTGGTCGAGGTTTCGGTTGCGGGCAGGATTGATCTCGAGATCGTAGGTGTAATTGTTCTCCGCCAGAACAGTGCCTTTGCGGTCAAGAATCAGGCCGCGATTGGGGACGATGGGGACGATGCTGATCCGATTGGCTTCAGCGAGGGTATGGTAGTAGCTGTGGGAAATGATCTGAAGCCATACCAGGCGGGCCAGCAACAGCAGGCAGAGTGTGATGATCAGAACCCACAATGCTTTAAGGCGTAACTGGAATTCCCATCGTTCCTGTTTTGGATTGCGAAGGAAATGCTGCACTTCAGGAAACCTTGGGTGTATCTGGAGGTGACTTCTGGCGCTCAAGCAGTGCCGGCAAGGTCAGCCAGAAGAGCGCAGTGAAAGGGGATTGCAGCCACCACAGCCAGTCCGGCAAAGGAAGCTTGAGGATCAGGGAAACCAGGGTGGTGGTGAGCTGGCTGACAAAAATGAACGGCAGAACATGCAGGGCCTGGTTGGCTGTATAAAAAGAGAGGATGCGAGGCCTGAAATGGGCGGCCAGGTAATAGCTCATGGAATAGCCCAAAGCATGGATGCCAAGGGTGGAACTGTCTGCCGAGTCTGCCAGGATTCCCAGGAAGAACGCCACCCAACCACCCATCAGCATGGGTTCGCGGATAGTCCAGTAGACGAGCAGCAGCACCATGAGATCGGGGCGGAGCAATAACCAGGGGCCGCCCCATGGCAGCAACATGAAGAGGAACGCGAGCAGAAAGCTGACGGCAACCCGACCGGGTGTCGCAGGTCGTTTCAAAACTTGAGGTTCGCGCGCGGGGGGGGCCATATCAGGGTTTTTTCAGCTTTCGGGGGGCTTTTGCACTGGGGTTGGTTGCTGCGCTGGGTGCTGGCGCATCCAGGTTGGGCAACTCCCCGCCCAGTGCGCGTGGTGGCACGCTCAGAACCAGTACGTAACGGTGATCCTGCACAGCTCCGGTCGGAACGCATTGAATTTTGGCAAAAGCGGAGGAAGAATCGCGTTCGACGGATTTGATTTGCCCGACGGAAATTCCCGCGGGATAAAGTCCGCCGATGCCGGACGTGACGAGGGCATCTCCTGCCTGAATATCCGATGCGATGGGAACATAGGGCAGTGAAAAAGTGCCGGATGCCCCGTTGCCGAATGCCATGGCCCGCAATCCGTTGCGCACAACCATGACCGGGAGCGCCTGGTTTTTGTCGGTGATGAGCGTTACTTCGCTGTAAAACGGGTCGACCGCGGTAACCTGGCCCACCAGACCTTCCACCGACATCACCGGAGCGCCGGGCTGAATGCCGCTACTCTGTCCGGTGTTGATCACGATCTTCTGGACAAACGGGGTATGTGCCATGCCGATGATTTCCGCAACGGCATGGGATGCTGCCTGCTCCTGGCGCAAGCCAACCAGGGCGCGCAAGGCATTGAGCTGGGATCTTGTGGCGCCCAACTGCTGTACGGCATCTGCCTGTAGCAGCAACTGCTGGCGCAGATGATCGTTTTCCGCCTGCAATGCCTGCGGCGATTCAATGGCCCGACGTACCGTGTCTGCCAGGAGCGAAGGCAGGTTGGCTGCTTCCTGGAAAGGATAGATGGCGACGCTCATCGCCTTGCGGAATGCATCAAGCCGGTGGAAACGGTAATCCACCACAATGCAGGCAATGGCCAGCGCGCAGTAGAAAACGAGCCGAGCGAGAGGGGAAGGCCCGCGACTGAACAGCTCTGGCGTGCGAATGTCCATCCCCCTCCCCAGGCCTTCGGGAAATCAGTCCGACGTGAATACCATGCCGAGACGGTCGATTTCTTCCAGGGCCCGGCCGCAACCGCGTACAACGCAAGTGAGCGGATCTTCGGCCACCAGGACTGGCAATCCGGTTTCCTCGATCAGCAGCCGGTCCAAATCTCGCAGCAGCGCGCCGCCACCTGTGAGAACCATGCCGCGTTCGGCAATGTCCGCTCCCAGTTCAGGCGGTGTCTGTTCAAGGACGGAATGCACGGTTCCGATGATGGAATTGAGGGGATCGGTCAGGGCTTCCAGGATTTCGTTGCTGGAAATTGTGAAGGTTCTGGGAACCCCTTCGGCCAGGTTGCGCCCCTTGACTTCGATTTCCCGCACTTCGGAACCCGGGAAGGCCGACCCGATTTCCTTCTTGATTTGCTCGGCAGTGGTTTCGCCGATCAGCATGCCGTAGTTGCGACGAATGTAGTTGATGATGGCTTCATCGAACTTGTCCCCGCCTGTTCTGACCGAAGCCGCATAGACCAGCCCGCCCAGCGACATCACCCCGACTTCCGTGGTGCCGCCGCCGATGTCCACCACCATTGACCCCGTGGCTTCGGCCACCGGCAGATTGGCGCCGATGGCCGCGGCAACTGGCTCCTCGATCAGGTAAACCTGACGGGCTCCGGCACCCAGGGCCGATTCGCGAATGGCGCGGCGCTCGACCTGGGTCGACCCGCAGGGCACGCAAATGATGATGCGCGGGCTGGGGGACAGGAGCCGGGATTCATGCACTTGCTTGATGAAGTATTTGAGCATCTGCTCGGTGATGGTAAAATCTGCGATCACGCCGTCTTTCATGGGGCGGATGGCCGTAATGTTGCCAGGGGTTCGACCCAGCATGGCTTTGGCGGCCAGACCCACGGCCTGAATGACTTTTTTGCCGTGTGTTTCACCGTCCTGGCGGATGGCCACAACGGAGGGTTCGTTGAGGACGATGCCTTTGCCTCGGGAATAAATCAGGGTGTTAGCTGTGCCCAGGTCGATGGCGAGGTCGGTGGAAAAATAACCACGCAAAAATTCGAACATAAACGCGTCCTTAGGTGACTTGCTTCAAAGCTCTCCATGATACTCCATAACCCCAGCCCTTTCCATGCCAGGAGCCCAAACCGTGGCTTTGACTGATACCGACCTCAAGCGCCTTGCCCGGCTTGCCCGTTTGCGGCTGGAAGAGTCCGAAATTACCGGGCTCCAGGGGCAGTTTGCAGGCATTCTGGGCCTGATCGACCAGCTCCAGGCCGTGGATACCCGTGGAATCGAACCGCTGTCCCATGCGCTGGACCTTGGATTACGCCTGCGTGAAGACCTTGTGACCGAAACAGACCAGCGGGCCCGTTTCCAGTCCGTGGCCCCCCAGGTCGAGGAAGGCCTCTACCTGGTTCCCAAAGTCATCGAGTGACGAGCATGGATCTCGCAAACACTTCCTTGCGGCAGCTCGCCTCCGCTTTGCATGAACGCCGGATTTCCAGCCGGGAACTGGCCCAGGCCTACCTGGGGCGGATCGAACGGCTGGACGGAGAGCTGGGGGCTTTCATCACGGTTGACCCCGAAAAGACGCTGGCCCAGGCCGATGCCGCGGATGCCCGGATTGCCCGTGGACAAGCCGGCCCCCTGACAGGCATTCCAATCGCCCACAAGGACATCTTTTGCACCCAGGGATGGCTGACCACCTGTGGCTCCAGAATGCTGTCCAATTTCGTGTCCCCTTACGATGCGCATGTGATCGAAAAGTTCGCGGGGGCGGGGGCCTTGATTCTGGGGAAAACCAACATGGACGAATTTGCCATGGGCTCGAGCAACGAGACCTCGCATTTCGGTCCGGTCAAAAACCCCTGGAATCTGGCCAAAGTGCCGGGCGGTAGTTCCGGCGGCTCGGCGGCTGCCGTGGCCGCGCGGCTTGCCCCGGCAGCCACTGCCACCGACACCGGGGGGTCCATTCGCCAACCTGCAGCGCTGTGCGGGGTGAGTGGCATCAAACCCACGTATGGCCTGGTGTCGCGGTACGGCATGATCGCTTATGCCTCCAGTCTGGATCAGGGCGGCGTGATCGCTCCCAGTGCGGAAGACCTGGGGCTGGTGCTGAACGCCATGGTGGGCTTTGATGCCAGGGATTCCACCAGCATCGATCGCCCTGCAGAAGATTACACGGCCACCCTGGGCAAGCCGCTCAAGGGCTTGCGCATCGGGTTGCCGCGTGAATATTTCAGCGGCGGCGTCAGCTCCGACGTGGCTCAGGCCATCGATGCGGCCCTGGAAGTCTACGACCGACTGGGGGCCGAGCGGGTCGAAGTGAGTTTGCCGCACAGCGCCCTGTCGGTACCTGTCTACTATGTTCTGGCACCCGCCGAGGCTTCCAGCAATCTTTCCCGCTATGACGGTGTACGTTACGGACATCGTGCCGCCCAGTATGCCGACCTGAACGACATGTATGAACGTTCGCGCGCTGAAGGTTTCGGACCCGAAGTGAAACGCCGCATCCTGACGGGGACTTACGTGCTGTCGCGCGGCTACTATGATGCCTATTACCTGCAGGCGCAGCGGGTGCGCCGACTGATCGTGAATGATTTCCGTGAGGCCTTCGAACAATGTGACGTGATCATGGGGCCTTCTTCTCCCACAGTGGCTTTCGGTTTTGGCGAGAAGACCGGCGATCCGGTCCAGATGTACCTGTCGGATATTTTCACCATCAGCGTCAACCTGGCGGGGCTGCCCGGCCTGTCGATTCCTGCGGGCTTTGGCGCAGCAGGATTGCCGGTAGGATTGCAGCTGATTGGAAATTATTTCAGCGAAGGGCGCCTGTTGCAGGCGGCCCATGGTTATCAGCAGGCCACAGACTGGCATCGGCAGGTGCCGGACATGGCCCGCGCCTAGGAGCAGAGATGGACTGGGAAGTCGTTATCGGACTGGAAACCCATGCGCAACTGGCGACGCATTCAAAGATTTTTTCCGGAGCGGCCACCGCATTCGGGGCCGCGCCCAATGTCCAGGCCTGCGCGGTTGACCTGGCGCTGCCCGGGGTGTTGCCTGTCCTGAATCGTTCCGCCGTGGACTGTGCCATCCGTTTCGGGCTGGCAACCGGAGCCGCCATCGCGTCACGTTCGATATTTGCCAGAAAAAACTATTTCTATCCAGACCTTCCGAAGGGCTACCAGATCAGCCAGTTTGAGATTCCTGTGGTTTCCGGCGGCACCATGTCCATCGAGCTGGAAGGAAAGGTCAAGCAGGTGCGCCTGACGCGCGCCCATCTCGAAGAAGATGCGGGGAAATCTCTGCATGAGGATTTCCACGGACTGTCGGGGATCGATCTCAACCGTGCCGGAACCCCCTTGCTGGAAATTGTTTCGGAACCTGATTTGCGCAGTGCCACTGAGGCGGTTGCGTATGCACGCGCGTTGCATCGCCTGGTCACCTGGATCGGAATCTGCGATGGCAACATGCAGGAAGGTTCTTTCCGCTGTGATGCCAATGTGTCTGTCCGTCCGCGTGGCCAGTCTGAGCTGGGCACGCGCTGCGAAATCAAGAATCTGAACTCGTTCCGCTTTCTCGAAAAAGCCATCGAATACGAAATCCGTCGCCAGATCGAATTGATCGAGGCTGGAGGAGTCGTGGTGCAGGAAACGCGACTGTATGATCCTGACCGGGATGAAACCCGCTCCATGCGCTCGAAGGAGGACGCCCAGGACTACCGCTATTTTCCAGACCCTGACCTGTTGCCGCTGCACATCGATGCCGCCTGGATTGGGGAGGTTCAAGCGCGCATGCCTGAATTGCCAGACGCCATGCAGCAGCGTTTCATCGAACAATTCGGCCTGTCGCTGTACGATGCCGGTGTGCTGACTGCTTCCCGGAGCATGGCCAGCTATTTCCTGGAGCTCCTGCCGTACGCGGCAAATGACGCCAAGCTGTGTGCCAATTGGGTCAGTGGCGAACTTTCCGCCGCCCTGCACAGGGAAGGTCTGGAGATACAGGACAGCCGCGTTTCACCCCGGCAGCTGGGCGGTTTGTTGAAGCGCATCCAGGATGGCACCATTTCAGGAAAGATGGGCAAGGAACTGTTTGATATCCTGTGGAGGGAAGGTGGGGAGGCGGATGCCCTCATCGAAGCCCGGGGATTGCAGCAGATTTCCGACGTGTCCAGCCTGGAGGGCATTGTGGAGTCGTTAATGGCGGAGTATCCGGCCCAGGTGGCTGAATATCGTGCCGGTAAGGAAAAGGTGTTTGGATTTTTCGTTGGCCGTGCCATGAAGGCCAGTGGCGGGCGCGCCAATCCTGAACAGCTGAATGCGGTGCTCAAGCAAAGGCTCAAGGCCGAATGAAGGGATCCCGGTCCGTGGGTGAGGTCGCCCCCAGCGTTGCCCATTTCGACAAGCCGTTGCCCCTGGCCTCAGGCGTCACGCTGGAACAGTTCGACCTGGTCTATGAAACCTACGGGCAACTCAACGCCGATCGCAGCAATGCCATCCTGATTTGTCATGCCCTTTCGGGAACGCATCACGTTGCCGGCACCTATGCAGGCGATTCTCGCAGCACCGGCTGGTGGGACAACATGGTCGGGCCTGGAAAACCGGTGGACACGGACCGGTTTTTTGTCGTTGGCGTCAATAACCTGGGGGGGTGCAATGGGTCGACCGGACCGTCCAGCATCGATCCGGCAACCGGCCGCCCCTACGGATCCCGATTCCCGTTCGTGACGGTGGAAGACTGGGTGCATGCGCAAGCGCGCCTGGCCGATTATCTGCAAATCCGGCGATTTGCGGCTGTCATGGGAGGCAGTCTGGGGGCCATGCAGGCGCTCCAATGGACCCTGACTTATCCCGATCGCGTGGGGCATGCCATCGTGATTGCCGCGGCTCCCAGCCTGTCAGCCCAGAACATCGGTTTCAACGAAGTGGCGCGCCAGGCAATAACCACGGATCCTGATTTTCATGGTGGCGACTACTACACGCAGGGGGTCATTCCTGAGCGTGGCCTGCGCCTTGCCCGCATGCTGGGTCACATCACCTATCTCAGCGATGACGCCATGATGGAAAAATTCGGGCGCGAGCTGTTGACGGAAGCGCCACGGTTTTCGCTGGACGTCGAATTCGAAATCGAATCCTACCTGCGTCACCAGGGCGACAAGTTCACGACCCGCTTTGATGCAAACACCTATCTCATCATGACCAAGGCGCTGGACTATTTTGATCCCGCATCCAGGGCTGGCGGCAACCTTTCGGCTGCACTGGCCAGCGCCAAAGCAGGTTTCCTGGTGCTGTCCTTCACGACCGACTGGCGTTTTTCCCCGGCGCGGTCAAGGGAAATCGTCAAGGCATTGCTCGACAATTCTTTGGCCGTGAGCTACGCGGAAATCGAATCCACGCAAGGCCATGACGCATTCCTCATGGAAAACGAAGACTACTTTGCTGTGGTTCGTGCATACCTGGGGCGTATTGCTGGCGAGGTGGGTGCATGATCCGCCCTGATTTGGCTGTCATTGCCGACTGGATAAAGTCCGGGTCCAAAGTGCTTGACCTCGGCTGCGGTGACGGATTGCTGCTGTCCCATCTGCAGCAGGCCAAGCAGGTCAGCGGCTATGGCATTGAAATCGATCCTCAAAGCGTGGTGACTTCAATACGCAACGGCGTGAATGTATTGCAGATGAACCTGGAAACAGGATTGTCAGGCTTTGACGATCATTCATTCGATACGGTGATCCTGTCCCAAACCCTCCAGGCCACCAAACACACGGAATCGATTCTGCGCGACATGTTGCGCGTTGGCCGGGAAGGCATCGTCACGTTTCCCAATTTTGGGTACTGGCGCAACCGCCTGCAAGTCATGCGGGGCCGCATGCCAAAGAGCGATGCCATGCCTTACGAATGGTTCAACACCCCAAACGTCCACCTGTGCACTCTGGATGATTTCGAAACCCTGTGCAGCCTGATCGGCGCGCGCGTGGCCGAACGGCTGGTCATCGACCCTCAGGGACGTTCGGTCCAGTTCTGGCCCAACCTGACGGGCAGCCTCGCGATTTACCGCATTCAGCCTAGAGGCTGACCAGCAGCCGGCGTTGCCGCCATACCAGCCAGAGTCCAGGCAACGCTGCCAGTACCGAGAACATGAAAAACTGTGTCCATCCCAGGACGCTGACCAGATGTCCGGCCAGTGGCCCCACGTAGACGCGGCCGGTGGCGGCAAGCGCGGACAGCAAAGCGAACTGGGTGGCGCTGAAGCGGTGGCTGCAAAGCGCCATCAAAAGCGCAGTGAAAGCCGCCGTGCCCATGCCCGAGGTCAGGTTTTCAAGAAAGACGGCAAACACCATCAGGTTGAACTGATGGCCGGCGGCAGCCAGCCAGGCAAAAGCCAGAGCCGCACTTCCCTGAAGCAGCCCAAACCAGAACAGGGAACGATAAAGGCCCCAGCGCACCATCAACGTGCCCCCGGCCATGGCGCCGAGAATGGTGGCCATGAGGCCAATGCCTTTGTTGACTGCCCCGACTTCCGCAATCCCGAAGCCGGCACCGCGGATCAGGAACGCGGTGGACAGCGAACCGGCGAAGGCATCGCCCAGCTTGTACAGCACCACGAGGGCAATCAGCACCCAGGCGCCCGGACGCGCAAGGAAATCCTGCAGGGGGAGCAACACGGCCTCGCGCAGGGAACGAGGGAGTGCCGCAGGCGCCGGCGGTTCGGGGCCGCTCAGGGTGGCTGCGATGCCAATTCCCATGAGGCCGCCCATGAGGGCGTAGGTGGCGGGCCATCCCCACTGTGCAGCCAGCATGAGGGCCAATGCTCCCGAACACAGCATGGCCAGACGGTAACCCAGGACCGTCAGCCCGGCACCGGGGCCGCGCTCCGCTGTGGTCAGGAGATCGGTGCGATAAGCATCCACGATGATGTCCTGGGAGGCGGAGACAAAAGCAAGTGCCGTGGCCGCAATGGCGGCCCAAGCCGGATGGGTGGATACCGGCAGCAGTCCGATCAGGGCCATGCCCACAGCCAGGGTCAGCTGGGTTGCCAGCATCCACCCCCTGCGACGTCCAAGAAACGGCAGGGCAAAGCGGTCCATGACGGGAGCCCACAGGAACTTCCAGGTGTAAGGCACACCGGCGAGCGTCAACCAGCCAATGGTGGCAATGGACACGCCTTCAGAGGCCATCCAGGCCTGGAGCGTTGCTCCGGACAGTGCGAGAGGCAGGCCTGAGGAGAATCCCAGGAGAAGGACGGTTCTCAGGTGGCTGCTGGAAAGAAGAGGCAATTTTTTGCGAATGCGGTCAAACGGCATGTCGCATCATGCCCCGCCGGGGAATGTCGATGCAAGCCTGGACGTGGTATGCTCCCCCCACTTCAGCCGGACCATTCCCATGAAAGATTTCCACGCACGTTTCATTGCCTTTGCCGTAGAGCATCAGGTGATTCGCTTCGGCAGTTTCAAAACGAAGGCTGGCAGGATGTCCCCCTATTTCTTCAATGCGGGCCTGTTCAATACGGGCGCATCCTTGCACGCGCTGTCCGAATTCTATGCAGACGCCATTCAGGCTTCCGGAATCGAATTCGATTTTCTCTTTGGCCCCGCCTACAAGGGCATTCCACTGGCCGCGGCCATTGCCATGGCGCTGGCCGGTCGCGGGCGGGATACGCCCTTCTGCTTCAATCGAAAGGAAATCAAGGATCACGGGGAAGGAGGCGGGCTGGTTGGCGCCAGTCCGGTGGGGCGGGCGCTGATTGTGGATGACGTGATTTCTGCCGGCACATCCATCCGGGAATCGGTGACACTGTTGCAGGCGGCCGGCGCGCGGCCGGTTGGTGTCGTCACGGCGCTGGACCGCATGGAGCGGGGCAATACCCCCCTTTCTGCGGCCCAGGAAGTGACGGCCCAGTTCGGCATGCCGGTGTTCAGCATTGCTACCCTTGACCATCTCATGGATTATCTTGCGCAAGATCCGGCGCTGGCAGAGCAGCGGCAACGCATGGCCGACTACCGGGCGCGCTATGGGGAAGGGGTCAGCAGTTCTGCTGGTTGAGGCGCAGCACCAGAGACTCCAGCCGCTCTGTGTCGTAGGTCTGCAGGATTTTTCGAATCCAGGGTTTGAGATCCGGCAGGCTGGTCTTGAGGATGATCTGTTTGACCTCCGGCAGATGCGCCGGATGCATGGAAAATTCACGCAGTCCAAAACCCAGCAGCAACCGGGTGAGCGCCGGATTTCCTGCCATTTCGCCGCAGACAGCTACCGGGATACCGGCTTTTTGAGCCGTCCGGATGGTATTGGCCACCAGATACAGGACGGCTGGGTGCATCGGATTGTAAAGATGGGCCACGCTGTCGTCGGCCCGATCGATGGCCAGCGTGTACTGAATCAGGTCATTGGTGCCGATGGAGAGGAAATCCAGTTTCCCGATAAAAATGGGCAGGGCTAGCGCAGCGGCAGGCACTTCAATCATTCCCCCCACGGGCATGTCTTCCCTGAAAGGAATGCCTTCCAGACGCAGTTCTGTCTTGGCCTGCTCGAGCAGGGCCAGGGCTTGTGTCAATTCCGTTCCCGTGGAAAGCATGGGCAGAAGCAAATGCACGTTTCCAAAACGGGAGGCGCGCAGTATCGCGCGCAATTGAGTGAGAAACAGGCGAGGTTCCGACAGGCAGTAACGAATGGCGCGCAGTCCCAGAGCGGGATTCAGCGTATGCACTTTCGGCGCCTGTTCGATCGGTTTGTCGGCGCCGATGTCCAGCGTCCTGATCGTGACCACCTGACCGCGCAATTGTTCGGCGACCCTGCGGTAAGCATTGAACTGCTCTTCCTCGCCCGGCAGGTCGCTGCGGTTCATGAAAAGGAATTCGCTGCGATAAAGTCCGATGCCGGTTGCGCCGCTTTTTTTGACGCCATCCACGTCTTCGGGAAGCTCGATGTTGGCCAGCAGGCTGATGTCGGTTCCGTCCAGCGTGGTGGGGCGGGTGGTGCGCAGCCTTTTGAGTTTCTGGCGCTCGATGTGCCATTGTTCCTGGCGCAGCCGGTATTCCGAAAGAATCAGCGGGTCGGGATTTACGATGATTACCCCGGCCATGCCATCCACAATGATGAGCTCGCCCTCCCGGATCATGGCCCACGCATGGTGCAGAGCGACGACCGAAGGAATGCCCAGGCTCCGTGCAACGATGGCCATGTGGGATGTGGCTCCGCCCATGTCCGTGACAAAAGCCTGGAAGGCGTGCTGCTTGAAAACCATCATGTCGGCAGGGCTCAGGTCATGGGCGACCAGGATGCTCTCGCCATCTGCCTTGTGGTCTGCTGCAAGGGTCGTGGGTTGCCCGCTCAACGCCTTGAGCACACGCTCCACCACCTGCACCACGTCTTCCTTCCGTTCGCGCAGGTAACTGTCTTCGATCGCTTCGAACTGGGAGATGAGGGAATCCATTTGCTGCTTGAGTGCCCACTCTGCGTTGCAGCCCTGCTGGAGAATGAGCCGGCGCGGGATGCCCGACAGCGTTTCATCGTTCAGGATCATCAGGTGCAGTTGCAGAAATGCGGCAAACTCAGGAGGGGCCCCGGCAGGTACGTGCTTCTCGAGTTCCTGCAATTCGTCGCGCACCGTGCTGACGGCCCGGTCAAAGCGCTGGATTTCTGCTTCCAGATGTTCCGCAGGAACAGCATAGTGCGTCACTTCCAGTGACGTTTGCAGAAACAGATGGGCGCGCCCGATGGCAATTCCCTGGGCGACCGCAATGCCGTGCATCGAAAAGCTCATGCCTACTCCGGCTCGTCGAAGCGGTTGTTGATGAGGGTCGTCAGGGCTTCCAGGGCGGCATCCGCTTCCGGCCCCTCTGTTTCGATGGTTACGGTAGTGCCACGTGTTGCGGCAAGCATCATGACGCCCATGATGCTTTTGGCATTGACCCGGCGACCGTTGCGCGCCACGGTGACGTCGCATGGAAACGCGGAGGCCGTTTGAGTCAGTTTTGCAGAAGCGCGGGCATGGAGCCCCAGCTTGTTGATGATTTCAATTTGGCGTGCGGGCATGGTTCAGGATTCTGAAAAATGGGGCTGGTCAATTTCCGGGGCATGGTCCTCATGGCCCGGAACAATGCGGCTTTGCGGGACACGGAATGCAAAGGTGCTGCCTTTGCCGGGCTCGCTGGTAATTTCCAGCTTGGAATCATGGTGCATGGCGACCTGTTTGACAATGGCAAGACCCAGTCCTGTACCTCCCGTTTCCCGGGAACGGGCACGATCAACCCGGTAAAAACGCTCTGTCAGGCGTGGCAAGTGTTCGGGGGGGATGCCGATTCCCGAATCCTGCACCGTGAATACGCCGTCACCTCGTTCACGACGCCATTGCAGGGTGATCTTGCCTCCAGGCGGCGTATAGCGCACGGCATTGGTGACCAAATTGCTGAAAGCGCTCATCAGCTCTGATTCCGAGCCGAGGATGCTGTCCGTGCTGTCACACAGGCACTGGATGTCATGCCGGCCTTCGCTCAGATGTCTGGCCATCTGAAACAGCTGCTGCAGGATGGGCGAAACAGGAATGGGGGAGTCCGGTGCGGGGGCATGCTGGCTTTCCAGGCGAGAGAGCGACAGCAGTTCCTCCACCAGGTTTTGCATGCGCTGGGTTTGTGAGCGCATGGTGGAGAGCACGCGCCGTTGCATGGCTGCGTCGAGGGTTTCTCCATCCAGCAGGGTTTCAATGTAGCCACCGACGACTGTCAATGGCGTGCGCAATTCATGGGAAACGTTGGCGACAAAATCGCGACGAACCTGCTCGTCCCGCTCCATCTGCGTGATGTCATGGGTCACCAGCATCCTTTCATCTTCGCTCAGGGGCACGATTTCAAGGGAAAGCGACAAATCAGTGCCGCGCACACGTCGCAGGATGAAGGGGTGGCCGGATGGCGGCGATTGGAGGTATTCCGCAAAGTCGGCATGGCGGATCAGATAGGTCAGGCTTTGACCACGATCCTGCTTCAAGGCAATGCCGAAATGGCGTTCTGCGCTGGGATTGCACCAGAGAATGCGGTCCGACTGGTCAATCACGATGACCCCGTTCGGCAGTGCAGCTCCCGCACGCTGGAAACGTTCAAGGGCGTCGCGGAGTTTCTGTTGGGTCTGTTCGGCATGCCTTTCCAGCCCGTGCAGCCTGCCGAATACCTGGCTCCAGATGCCGCCGGGCTGATACCCCGCGCTGGCTTGATGCCGGGCCAGCCAGCGATTGAGCGTGAGCAATTGCCAGGAATCCCGGGCCGCCGCTGCGGCCATGAAAAAGGCCAGCGATGCAATGCCCCACACCCAGCCGAAGGCCAGGGAAATGAGTGTGCTGAATATCAGGGCGGCCAGCAAGGCCCCCAGAACGTATTTGAAAAACTGTTTCATGGTCTCAGGAGATCGCTACCCCCGAGAGTACCAGAGCGCGAAGGCTTCAGGGGAGGGAGGTGAGACGATAACCCGATCCGCGAACAGTTTGCAGGATTTCATCACAACCGCTGGGTTCAAGGGCTGCACGCAAGCGCCGGATGTGGACATCCACGGTACGCTCTTCAATGAATACATGATCCCCCCAGACATGGTCCAGGATCTGGGTGCGGGAATAAACCCGTTCCGGATGGGTCATGAAAAAATGCAGCAGCTTGAATTCAGTGGGGCCCAGGCTGATTTCCTCTCCCCGCACGCTGACTCGATGGGTTCCCGGATCAAGCAGCAGATCCTTGAATCGGACGGGGTCTTCCGTCATCTGGGGAGCGCGGCGGCGAAGAACGGCCTTGATTCGCGCATTGAGTTCCCGAATGGAAAACGGTTTGGTGATGTAGTCATCAGCGCCGGATTCCAGCCCCATCAGTTTGTCTGCTTCCTCGGCGCGGGCGGTCAGCATGATGATGGGAACGTTCTGGGTCCGCTCGCTGGCCCGCAAACGCCGGACGAGGTCAACGCCGGTCAGGCCCGGCAGCATCCAGTCCACCAGCACCAGGTCAGGCAAGGATTCGCGCACCTGCTCCAGAGCTTCCTGGGCATTGGCTGCCAGCAAGGGCTCATGCCCTGCCTGAGTGAGATTCAGGGCAATCAGTTCCTGAATGGCCGACTCGTCTTCGACGACCAGTATGCTGGCTCCCAAATGGACCTCCGGATGGATTGTGGGGGGGTGAAAAGTCGCTTCCATGGCTGCGTCTTATACCCGTGAGGCATGACAGGAATGTTACAGCAAGCCGGATGGGCCGGCATTATGGATCAGCGGTTTGACCCCGCAATCACCTTGATCTCGAACAGCCGGCATTCCAGCGCGCCATTGAAAAGGGGAGTGCGGCGGGATGTCTTGAGCCGGATGAGCTTGGGCAACTGCATGTCTGCGGTAAAGAAATAAGCTGTCCATCCGGCAAAGCGCTGCTTCAGGACGTCCCCCAGGCGGGGATAGAGCTCGGCGAGTGCCGCCTGCTCTCCCATGCGCACGCCGTACGGGGGGTTGGTGACGATCAGGCCGGCGGGGGCTGGCGCTGTGGATTCCAGCACGTTGACCTGCTTGAGCTGTACGCTGTCGGCCAGACCGGCAGCGCCCAGATTGGCTCGTGCCGTATCCAGGGCCTCTCCTTTCAGGTCATAGCCCCAGATCGGGAGCGGGCGCGGGGAGTGTGCCCGGGCTTCAGCCTCTGAGCGGATTTTCGGCCATGAGGAGAGGTCCCAGCCTGAAAGACGCTCAAAGCCGAAAGCCCGCCCCAGGCCAGGGGCACGGTCCAGGCTTTGTTCGGCTGCCTCCAGCAGAAAGGTTCCTGCACCGCAAAAGGGGTCCAGCAAGGGCAGTCCGGGTTGCCATCCGGCCAGTTTCAGGATGCCTGCAGCCAGGTTTTTCTTGAGCGGTGCTTGTCCGGATTCGATCCGTGTCCCCCGCTTGAAAAGGGCCTCGCCTGAAGTGTCCAGGTAGAGGAAATAGGCGCTTTCGGTAAGGAAGGCGTGAACCCGAACGTCTGGGTCGCGCGTGTCCACGGAAGGGCGCTGGCCGGTTTTGTCGCGGAAGTGGTCGCAGATCGCATCCTTTACCCGCAGTGTCACGAAATCCAGGCTTTGCAACGGGCAACGGTTGGCGCGGGTTTCCACGCGCAACGTCTGCTGTGCCTGCATCCAGCGTGACCAGGGCAGCTTGCGGGCTGCATCGTAAATATCCTGTTCTGTCCGGTAGGAGCCGGTGTCCACCTGCCAGAGCACCCGGCTGGCCACCCGGCTTTCCAGGTTGGCTCGCATGGCCAGGGCAAAGTTGCCCTGGAAGGCGACACCGGCGTCAGCCGTCTGGACTGCATCGGCTCCCAAACCCGACAACTCCTGGCCAAGGACGGGTTCCAGACCTCGTGGACAGGAAGCGAAAAAGTGTTCGGTCATGGTTCAGAAGGGCTTGGCTACAGCCAGAATGACAACGGGAATCAGGGCCAGCACCGGAGCTTCATTGAACCAGCGATACCAGACATGGCCGTGCCTGTTGCGGTCCTGCTTGAAATCCCGCAGGAGGCGCCCGCACCAGATGTGGTAGCCGACGAGCAACAGGACGATGGCCATCTTCGCATCCAGCCAGCCGCCCCGGTCTCCCAGCCCGAAGGCCATGAAAAGCCCCGAGGCAATCGTCAGAAGCCCCCCGGGCGTCATGATTCCCCAATAGAGCTTGCGTTCCATGATTTTGAAACGCTCCTTGCCAACGCTATCCCCGTCGGGGCACATGGCGTGGTAAACGAACAGGCGCGGCAGGTAGAACAGCCCGGCGAACCAGGTGACCATGAAAATCACATGAAATGCCTTGATGTAGAGGATCATGAAGCGCCTTCAGGTTTGCAGGCCATGCTGACCCATTCGCGAATGATGTGCAGCCTGCGGTGAAAAAAGTGGTCTGACCCCGGTACCACGACGATGGGCAGATCCTGTGGCCTGGCCCAGTCCAGCACATGGGGCAGCGGAATGGTCTCGTCCTGTTCCCCGTGGATGACCAGGGTCTCTCTGGAGGGCACCGACCCCATGGGACAGGTTCCCACAGCCGGGCCAACCAGCACCAGCTTTCGGCAAGGCAGCTGTCGGGCAACTTCGCTTTGCACGAATGCGCCAAAGGAAAAGCCGGCCAGGAACAGGGGGGGCTCCGGATAGTAAGCGCGCACGTACTCGTGCACGGCAAGCCAGTCTTCGGTTTCGCCGCGCCCGTCATCGTGCACGCCCTCGCTGCGCCCCACCCCGCGGAAGTTCATGCGTACGGCGACGTAACCCAGCTGCAGAAACGTGTTGGCGAGGGTTTGCGCCACCTTGTTGTCCATTGTCCCGCCGTACAGAGGGTGAGGGTGTGCGACCAGTGCCAGGCCCCGGACTTCCCCGGCGGGCAGGGCGATCACCGTTTCCAGTTTGCCGGCCGGGCCGTCGATCAGGAGCGCATTGGGTTGCATTGCCATGATTCCGGGACAAACATCCCTGAAAAAGGGTTCATTTTATTCTGAATCAGGCCAAGGCAGTGGGCGCAATTCACGCCGGAAGCGCTGGGCACGCTCGACATAGCTGTCGGCGTTGGCTTTCAGTGCGGCAATTTCGTCCTGGGAGAGCGTGCGCAGAATGCGCCCCGGGCTGCCTACCACCAGAGAGCCTTCCGGTATCACCTTGTTTTCCGTGATGAGGGTGTTGGCCCCGATCAGGCAGTTCTTTCCGATAACGGCCCCGTTCAACACCACAGCCTTGATGCCGACCAAGCTGCCATCGCCGACCGTGCAGCCATGCAGCATGGCCATATGTCCCACGCTGACGTCATTGCCGATATTGAGGGGTATGCCGGGGTCGTTATGGAGTACGGCGCCATCCTGGATGTTGCAGCGCTCCCCGATGGCGATCAGATCATTGTCTCCCCTCAGCACGGCGTTGCACCAGACGCTCGACTGGGCCCCCAGCCGCACCTGCCCGACGACCATGGCCGTGGGATCCACATAACAGCTGGCGTCGATCACCGGAGCATTTCCGGACAGTTCGTAAATCATCGTTCCTCTCAAAACTTTGCTAAAAACGCGTATTGTGCCAAACTTTGACAGTTTCCGATCCCGCGTGGGCACCGGAAGCCGGAATCTTAAGGGAAGCTTAAGGCCTTTTAGGCTCAAAGTGCCGCTTGTACGCTGCTTTTTGCAGCATGCTAGAATCGCCGGCACATAGGCTCCAGCGAAGTTCCGAATACTCGAACCTAAAGACGAGGAGATGATCATGCATTTTGCAATTCCCAAATGGGCTGCCCCTGTACTGGGCGTTTCGCTGGTAACCCTGGCACTGGGTGCCATGGCTGCAGAACCAATCAAAGTGGGTCTCTCTGGCCCCTTTACAGGCGGATCTTCTCCGATGGGCCTGTCCATGCGTGATGGTGTGCGCCTGGCGACTGATGAAATCAACAAGGCTGGTGGCGTATTGGGCCGCAAGATTCAACTGATCGAGCGCGACGATGAGGCCAAGAACGAACGCGGCGTGCAGGTGGCCCAGGAACTCATCAACCGTGAAAAAGTTGTGGCTGACGTGGGGTTCATCAACACCGGGGTTGCGCTGGCTGCCCAGCGTTTCTATGAAGAGGCCAAAATCCCGGTCATCAACAACGTGGCAACCGGTTCCTTGATCACCAAGCAGTTTCTGCCGCCAGATTACAAGGACAACTATATTTTCCGTACTTCGGCCAATGACGGCATCCAGTCCCACATGATCGTGGAAGAGGCGATTACCAAGCGCCATTTCAAGAAGGTGGCGATTTTGGCTGACTCAACCAACTACGGACAGCTGGGACGCGAGGATCTGGAAAAGGCCCTGGCTGCCAAAGGCATCAAGCCAGTTGCTGTTGAGAAATTCAACATCAAGGACACCGACATGACAGCCCAGTTGCTGCGGGCCAAGGAAGCCGGTGCCCAGGCCATCCTGACCTACGGCATTGGCCCTGAGCTGGCGCAAATTGCCAACGGCATGGCGAAACTGGGTTGGAAAGTTCCGATGATCGGCAGCTGGACGCTCTCCATGGCCAACTTCATCGACAATGCCGGTGCCAACAGCAACGGCGCCCGCATGCCGCAGACGTTCATCCAGGAACCCAACACGCCGAAACGGAAAGCGTTCATTGATGCTTACCTGAAGGCTTACCACCCGGCCAACGGGCGTATTCCTTCGCCGGTTTCAGCAGCCCAGGGGTACGATTCCATGTATCTGCTGGCTGCAGCCATCAAGCAGGCCGGCAGCACCAACGGGCCGGCGATACGGGCTGCCCTGGAGAACCTCAAGCAGCCTGTGGACGGTGTGGTGACCAACTACAACAAACCCTATTCGCATGACAACCATGAAGCCATCACGGCCAACATTCCGGTGATGGGGGAAGTGAAGGACGGGCATGTGGTTTATGCCTATGAGGAAGATCGCAAGAACCCGTTTCATACCAAGTAAGTGATCAGGCGTCCCGCCGCAGGGTGGGACGCTTTTTCCTGAAGGCCTCTTCAACAACCATCCAATTTTCAACTGGGATTTTCCATGGATATCCTGATGCAGCTGCTGATGAGCGGCATTGCACTCGGCATGATTTATGCCGTCATCGCTTTCGGCTACCAATCCACATTTGCCACGTCAGGGACCCTGAACTTCGGGCAGGGGGAAGCCTTGATGCTGGGGGCCATGGTCGGGTTGTCCATCAATGGTGACGTGCTGGGTGGTCCTTACACGAACTATTGGCTGATGATCCCGCTGGTTTTGCTGTTTGGTGCCCTGCAGGGGGTCGTGGTGGAATTTATTGCTGTGCGTCCTGCCATCAAGAGCAAGTCCGAGTTCGGCTGGATCATGTCCACCATCGCCTTGGGCATTATTTTCCGGAATGTGGCCGAAAATATCTGGGGGCGTGATGACATGCCATTCCCATCTCCCCTGCCCACAGCGCCAATCCATATTCTTGACGCCAACGTGCTGCCGATGGAGTTGATGGTGGTCGTGGGCGCCCTGCTCATGATGCTGCTGGTGGAATTGTTCAATCGCCGCTCCATTTATGGGAAGGCGGTGGTGGCCACGTCCAGCGATCGTGATGCGGCCGGGCTGATGGGAATCAACACCGGTCTGGTGATCACCTTTTCCTATGCCCTGTCTTCCATGTCGGCTGCGTTTGCCGGTGTGCTGATTGCGCCCATTACCCTGACCGGCGCTTCCATGGGGGCGGTGCTTGGGCTCAAAGCGTTTGCCGTGGCCATCATCGGAGGCCTGACTTCCGGCCTGGGGGTGATTGTGGGCGGCATCCTGCTGGGCATCGCCGAAACCACAACGGGTTTCTACCTGTCCACCGGGTACAAGGATGTGCCTGGCCTGGTCCTGCTGCTGCTGGTTCTGGCCATCAAGCCCAGCGGGCTGTTTGGAAAGACCACCATAAAGAAGGTGTGAGTGATGAAAGCTGTTCGAATTCTGGGTTTGCTGGCTATTTTCGTTCTGCTGGCCATACTGCCCCGCTGGATTGACAACGAATACTACGTGCACCAGGTGGTGCTGATCGCCATCTATGCGGTGCTGCTGTTCGGGCTGGACATCGTGGTCGGCTACACGGGGGAAGTATCCCTGGCTCATGCCGGATTGTTTGGCATCGGCGCCTATGCGGCGGGCATCCTCAACTGGAAGATGGGCTGGCCGTTCTACCTCGCCATTCCATCCAGCATATTTGTCACGGCTGCGTTCGGGTTGCTGCTGGCATTACCGGCCCTGCGGGTCACGGGTCCTTACCTTGCCATGGTGACGCTGGCTTTTGGCACCATTGCCGAGATTCTCATCAACGAGATGGATTTCCTCACCAATGGGCCGCTGGGCATCACCATCAAGAAGCCCGCACTGTTTGGATTCATCCTGGAAGAGCAGCATTACTACTACGTGGTCGTCATCGTCTTCCTGGTGGCGATGTTGCTGGTCAACCGGATTCTCAAGTCGCATCTGGGCCGGGCTTTCGAAGCCTTGCGCGGAAGCCCTGTGGCAGCCGATTGCATGGGTGTCAGCGTATACCGCTACAAGGTGTTTGCCTTTGCCATCAGTGCAGGCCTTGCCGGGTTGGCCGGTGGCATGTTCACCTTCAACGAACTCTACATTGCGCCCAATACGTTCAATTTTGAGCTGACCGTTCTGTTCCTGCTCGCGCTCATCATGGGCGGCCGCAAAACCCGGCTTGGGCCGGTACTGGGTGCCGCCATTGTGGTGTTGCTGCCCAATGTCCTGAATGACATCGAGTTGTTCCGATATTTGGCTCACATCATTGCAGTTGGCGTGGCGCTGTTCGTGATCCGTCACGTTATTTCCGGCAAGCGCACCTTCAAGCCGCTGGTCATTCCAGTGGTTGGCGCTGCGGCACTGGAGTGGAGCGCACACAAGCTCCAGGAAATGACGGATTGGCGCATCACCATTTTTGGTTTCCTGATCCTGTTCGTGGTGTACTACCTGCAGGAAGGCATCATCGGGTGGATACGGAACGTCATCGGGCACTATCGACCCCAGTGGGTGGGACGCGCGCTTGCCATCGACAAAGCGGGAGAGGGACAGGTTTGGGCCGCACCGGACCATGCCGTCAAAAAAGATGGGGCCTTGCTGGAAGCCCGCCAGATCCTGATGCAGTTCGGTGGCCTCAAGGCGCTCAACCAGGTGGATCTGGCCGTCACACGCGGTTCCATACATGGACTCATCGGGCCCAACGGATCAGGCAAGTCCACCATGATGAACGTGCTGACAGGCATCTACACGCCCACAGAAGGCAGCGTTGTTTTCAATGGCAGCACGATATCCGGAGACACACCTTCGGCCATTGCCTTGCAAGGCATGGCTCGGACATTCCAGAACCTGCAGCTGTTTGGTGAAATGACGGCACTGGAAAATGTGCTGGTGGGTTTGCATCACACCTACAAATCCAATCTGGCTGACGTCATGCTCAACACGCCTCGTTACCGGCGTGAGGAGGCTGCAGCCCGGATGCGGGCAGCCAGCATTCTGCGATTCGTCGGCCTTGAAGCTTTCATGAACGAAGAGGCGCGAAACCTGCCTTATGGGCGCCAGCGTTTGCTGGAGATTGGACGTGCCCTGGGGCTTAATCCTGCGCTGCTCCTGCTGGATGAGCCTGCTGCAGGCCTTACATCTCCTGAAATCAAGGACCTGATCGAAATCATCCGCAAGATCCGGGAGCATGGGATTACCGTGATACTGATCGAACACCATATGGATGTGGTGATGGGCATTTCCGATGTGGTGTCCGTGCTGGATTTTGGCCAGAAGATTTCGGAAGGCAAGCCGGCGGCAGTGCAGTCTGATCCCAAAGTTATCGAAGCTTACCTGGGCGGCCAGGCTTCAACCTGACCGAGGAGAGAACCATGTTGGAAATTCACGATCTCAAAGCAGCTTACGGTCAAGTCCAGGTACTGCACGGCATTTCACTGAACGTGCCCCAAGGGCAAGTGGTGACCTTGATCGGTTCGAATGGGGCGGGCAAGACCACCACCATGCGTGCTGTGAGTGGAATGCTCAAGCCATCGGCAGGGCGCATCATGCTGGGCAGCAAAGACATCACGGGATTGCCCGCTCATCGCATTGCCAAAATCGGGCTGGCCCACAGCCCAGAGGGACGCAGGGTGTTTCCCACGCAATCGGTGCGTGACAATCTTTTGCTGGGTGCCTTTACACGCCTGACCCTGGGGGGGAAACGGCCCCGGGGGGATATTCAGGGGGATCTTGAAAAGGCGCTGGATCTGTTCCCTCGGTTGCGGGAGCGACAGCACCAGCTGGCAGGCACATTGTCGGGGGGCGAGCAGCAAATGCTGGCCATGGCCCGCGCCTTGATGCTCAAGCCGGAGGTGTTGCTGCTCGACGAACCTTCCATGGGGTTGGCGCCGATCCTGGTGGATGAGGTGTTCCACATCATCGGGCGACTGAAAGAGCAGGGCATCACCATGCTCCTGGTCGAGCAGTTTGCTGCTGCGGCTCTGGGTGTGGCGGACTACGGCTATGTTATGGAAAACGGCCGCATTGCCGTTCACGGGCCGGCAACCCAGTTGCGCAACGATCCCAAAGTCCAGGCCGCCTATCTGGGCGGATCAGCCAGCCACTGAGACGCTGCTAGTAGCCGCTCTGGAGGAAAAGAAAAGCCACGGCCAGGGCCATGCCCACCAGCAGGCCCAGCAGCACCAGAACGCCGGTCAACCAGCGTTGCAGGCTGTGTTGCTGGGCTCGCAGGGCCTGAATTTCCTGGCGCAAGCCGCCTTGTTCGACGTGTTCCGAAAGTGCGCGGTGAACAAGCCTGGGCAATTCAGGCGCCAGGGTCACCCATTGTCCGCCTTCCTGGCGGATCGCCCGCACCAAGCCCCGCCATCCCACCTGCTCGCTCATCCAGCGCTCAAGAAAAGGTTTGGCGGTTTTCCACAGGTCAAGATCAGGGTCCAGATCGCGGCCCAACCCTTCCACATTGAGCAGGGTTTTTTGCAGCATGACCAGCTGAGGCTGGATGACCATGTTGAAGCGGCGCGACACCTGGAACAGGCGCAGCAATACCTTGCCAAAGGAAATTTCACGCAAAGGCTTGTCGAAAATCGGTTCGCATACGGCACGGATGGCGGACTCGAACTCGTCGGCACGGGTGTCTGAAGGAACCCAGCCGGCTTCGATGTGGGCAGTGGCTACCCGATGGTAGTCGCGTCGGAAGAAGGCAAGAAAATTTTGGGCCAGGTAATTCTTGTCCCGCGCGTTGAGCGTGCCGATGATGCCGAAATCCAGCCCCACGTAACGGCCATCGTCGGCCACCTGAATATTTCCGGGGTGCATGTCGGCGTGAAAAAAGCCGTCACGGAACACCTGGGTGAAGAATATTTCCACCCCGTCACGGGCCAGCTTGGGAATGTCCACGCCTTTGCTGCGCAGCACATCAACCTGGCTGATGGGAGTTCCCTTCATGCGCTCCATCACCATTACGCGGGTATCGCAATAGTCCCAGAATACTTCGGGAATGATGAGCAGGCGCCGGTCTGAAAAATTCCGTCGGAGCTGACTGGCATTGGACGCTTCGACCATGAGGTCGAGCTCATCGTGCAGGTGCTTTTCGAATTCTGCAACCACTTCCACAGGGCGCAGCCTTCGTGCCTCGGAAAACAGGCGTTCAAGCAGGCGGGCCATGGTGTAGAGCAGGGCCACATCTCGCGCAATGGCGCGATCAACGTCAGGGCGCAGGATTTTGACAGCCGCTTCCTGGCCATTCTGCAATACGGCGAAATGAACCTGGGCTACTGATGCGCTGGCCACCGGCGTCATGTCGAAGGAGGCAAAGACCTGATCCAGGGGTTTCCTGTAAATCTCTTCCAGCATGGCTTTGGACTGCTCGCCAGGGAAAGGGGGGACCTGGTCCTGGAGTCGGGCCAGCTCGTCCGCGATATCCAGTGGAATGAGGTCGCGGCGCGTGGAAAGCGCCTGACCGAATTTGACGAAAATGGGGCCCAGCGTCTCCAGGGCCCGTCGCAGGCGGATTGCCCTTGGAGCATCAAAGCGCCGCCAGAAAAGCAGGCGGCGGGTCAGTGATCGTGCGGCCGTAGCGCTTGGATGGGCGAAGACGAATTCATCCAGCCCGTACGTGACAAATACCGACAGGATTTTGAGGAACCGCAGAACGCGCATCAGGCCTGCCTCGCCATACGCTGCTCAAAACGGCGAACGGCCTCGTCCAGCTCAGCCACATCCCGTGAGAATCGTTGCACTGCCGCGCGGCCGGTGACAAACCGTCCTTCTTCAGTGACGTACTCTGACAGGGAGTCAGAAAGGCGGCGGCCGCTATCCCTTGCCCAGCCACGGAAGTTGCGCGCGGATTGGGTGATGCGATGAGCCAGCAGGTCGCCAACCACCCGACTGAGCAATTCCTCGAGATCCGGCCTGAAATTGCGTGCAAGGAATCCCACTTCGTGGGCGAGGCCACTGTTTCCTTCCAGATGCAGCTCGCGCAGGGCGGCGTCCTTGTCTGACAAAAACAGGGGCAGTGCTGAAAAAGGCATGCGAATGGTCAACTGGGACTGGTCTGGAATCGCATCACAAAGTCCGGGACGCCCCTGGTCGTCAATGGCAAAAGGAATGCGCTGCCCGCCAAGGTCCAACATGATGACGCTACCCGAAAAAGGCTGGAGTCGTTGGGCAGCCCAGGGTGCCGTATCGAACAAGGCCTTCAATCCCGCTGACAGGCGTTGGCGCAGAAAATCCTTCACCATTTGTATCCCCGGTGCAAGGCCACCACGCCAGCCGACAGATTGAACCAGTCCACTTCGCCAAACCCTGCCTGGGACATCATGGTTTTCAATTCCTGCTGACCAGGATGCATTCGAATGGATTCTGCCAGGTATTGATAACTTGCTTCATCATTCGCAACCCATCGGCCAATTTTCGGAATGACCTTGAAGGAGTAGGCGTCGTACAAAGGCTGCAGGGGAGCCCAGATCTTGGAAAACTCGAGCACCAAGGCCCGTCCTCCCGGTTTGAGCACCCGATGCATTTCTGCCAGCGCGTGTTCCTTGTGGGTCATGTTGCGCAACCCGAAAGCCACGCTGACACAATCAAAATGGTTGTCCGGGAAGGGGAGGTGCTCGGCGTCACATTGGACCGTGGGCAATACATGTCCAACGTCCAGAAGCCGATCCCGCCCCCGTGAAAGCATCTGGTGGTTGATGTCCGTCATGACCACAACGCCGTCGGGGCCAACCCGTTTTGAAAACCCGCGCGCCAGGTCGCCGCTGCCTGAGGCCAGGTCGAGTACGCGATTTCCCGGACGGACAGCTGCCACATTCAGGGTGAAGTGTTTCCAGGCCCGATGCATTCCTGCAGACATCAGGTCATTCATCAAATCGTAGCGTGAAGCGACAGAATCGAAAACTTCGGCTACCTTGCGGGCCTTATCGGATTCCTCGACTTCCTTGAAACCGAAATGTGTCTTGCTCATGGAATCAATGGGTATCGCGGCTTGCGCCAGCAGCTTCCAATTGGTTGAGATAACTGGCCCAGTATTCTTCCTGGTTTTCCCCCAGTTCCTTCAGATAGTCCCAGGAAAAAATACCCGTATCATGGCCGTCCGAAAACCGAATCTGGACGGCATAGTTTCCTACCGGGATGATTTCAGTGATTCCAACGAGGCGTTTGCCGGTCTGGAGCGTTTCCTGGCCAGGGCCATGTCCGCGGACTTCGGCAGACGGCGAATAAACACGAAGGTATTCGATGGGAAACTGGTATTGATAGCCATCGCTGAAAGTCACATCCAGCCGCCTGGAGGCTTGATGCAGCGTGATTTCGGTAGGCCAGGGGGTTTCTGGAGTAAGTCCGGCCATGAAGCACCTAAAAAGTGGGTTCGAGTCCGGTATGATAAACCATTTGGCCTGAATTCATGACCATTGCCCAAAATCTGAACCGGATCCGGGAGCAGGTGGAAGAACTGGCCAAAGGGCACCCGGTTCTGGTTTTGGCGGTCAGCAAGGGACAGCCGCCAGAAAAAATCCGGGAGGCTTGCCAGGCCGGGCAAAAGGCCTTTGGCGAAAGTTATGTCCAGGAGGCCCTGCAAAAGCAGGCACTCCTGAGCGACCTGGCTTTGGAGTGGCATTTCATAGGCCCGCTGCAAAGCAACAAGACGACTCCGGTGGCCCTGCATTTTGATTGGGTGCATGGTATTGATCGGATAAAAATTGCCGAGCGCCTGTCAAACGCCAGGATCCAGGCCGGATTGCCCCCGCTCAACGCGTGCCTGCAGGTGAATTTGAGTGGAGAGTCCAGCAAATCCGGCGTGACGGCTACTGAGGTAACCGCGCTTGCGCGGGAAGTTGGAAAGCTTGTGGGAATCCGATTGCGGGGGCTCATGACCTTGCCTGAGCCCACCGCAGATGCCGGTTTGCAGCGAAAGCGGTTCGCCCAGCTGCGGATGCTCAAGGAATCATTGCGGGAGCAAGGGATTTGGCTCGACACGTTGTCGATGGGCATGTCGGAAGACTTTGCCTCGGCAGTCATGGAAGGTTCTACAATAGTGCGGATTGGTACCGCCCTGTTTGGAGAGAGGCAATTAAAACCATGAGCATTCTGTTTGTTGGTGGCGGCAACATGGCCTCTGCCCTGATTGGCGGATTGATTGCCCACGGCCAGTCCCCCGAAGACATCCGCGTGGTGGAGATCCAGCCCGAAGCAGCGGGGCGTCTGCGAAAGGATTGGGGCGTTCAGACCTACGACAGCATGCCCCCAGCCATCGAAGCCAGCACGCTGGTTCTGGCTGTCAAGCCGCAGCAGTTGCGAAAAGTGGTGACAGAGCTTCCCCCCCTTTCAGCCGAAGTCAGGGTAATCAGCGTGGCAGCAGGCATCCGGACCGATTCCTTGTCGCGCTGGCTGCGCGGGCATGCCAATATCGTACGGGCCATGCCCAATACTCCCGCACTTGTTCGCCAGGGGGTTGCAGGATTGTATGCGATGACCGGGGTTTCTGAGGAAGACCGTCTGCACGCCCAGTCTCTGCTACGCGCCGTGGGGTCTGTGGTGTGGGTGGAAAAGGAAAGTGACCTTGACGCTGTGACCGCTGTTTCCGGGAGCGGGCCAGCTTACATTTTTCGCTTCATGGAAGCGCTGATCAAGGCTGCAGTGTCGCTGGGATTGGACGAAGCTTCTGCCCGACAGCTGGTGCTGGATACCGTTCTTGGGGCTGCACGGCTGGCCAAGGAAGGCCCTGACAGCCCGGAAACATTGCGACGCAAAGTGACTTCGCCTGGAGGCACTACGGAGGCGGCAATTGCCGTGTTCGAAGGTGCAGGCCTAGAACCGATTGTGATCGAAGCGGTGCAAGCCGCTTCCAGACGTTCTTGCGAGCTGGGCGACAAACTGGATCGCGAGTGAAAGAAGGAGAAAACCGTTGACTGGTACCCTGGAATCGCTGCTTGAAATCCTGTTCGGATTATTTTCATTTGCGGCCCTCCTGCGATTTTTGCTGCACCTTGCGAACGCCCCTTTTCGCAATCCTGTAAGCGATTTTGCAATTTCCCTGAGTGATTTCGCCGTGCAGCGGTTGCGGCGGATCATGCCGAGGCGGCTTGACATTGCCTATACGGCATTGTTGTGGGCCTGGATACTGGAATGCATTCTGCTGATCTTCAATCTGACGTTGTTTGGCATGATCAGATTTTCAGATTTGCTGTATTTCCTGCCCTGGGTTTTTGCCATGGGGGCCGTATCCATCCTGCGCCATGGCCTGTACATCCTGATGGGGGCGGTGTTCGTGCTGGCTGTCCTGAGTTGGGTGAATCCCTATAGCCCGGTCATGCCGGCTGCGGATGCGCTGACGAGGCCTTTTCTGAATCCGCTGCGTCGGTTTATCCCCATGTTGGGATCAGTGGATTTGACGCCAGTGGTCCTGATGGTGATCTTTCAGCTGACGCTCACCATCATCGTGGGTGGATTGGAGATGCTCGCACAACGCCTGATGTGAATCACATCAGGATGACGTCGTACTGTTCCTGGTTGGAGGTGGCATCCACCTGGAGGCTGATGGGTTTGCCGATGAAGTCACTGACGCCGGCAAGTCCTTGCGATTCTTCGTCAAGAAAAAGGTCGATCACGCGCTGGTGGGCAATCACCCGGTATTCCTTGGCATCGAACTGGCGGGCAGCACGAACAATTTCACGCAGGATCTCATAGCAAACGGTTTGAGGGGTCTTGAGCTGGGCGCTCCCCTTGCAACAGGGGCAAGGCTCGCACAATACATGGGCCAGGCTTTCGCGCGTGCGCTTGCGCGTGACTTCGATTAGCCCCAGGGTGGTGAATCCGTTGACAGTGACCCTCGTGCGATCCCGGGCGAGCGCTTTCCTGAATTCGGCCAGGACAGCCTCGCGATGTTCCTCGCTGTCCATGTCGATGAAATCTGCAATGATGATGCCGCCAAGATTGCGGAGCCGGAGTTGCCGCGCAATGGCCTGCGCGGCCTCCAGGTTGGTTTTGAACACCGTGTCGTCGAAATTCCTTACTCCCACGAACCCTCCGGTGTTCACGTCAATGGTGGTCATCGCTTCTGTCTGGTCGATGATGAGGTATCCCCCCGACTTGAGATCCACGCGCCGGGCCAAAGCCTTTTCGATCTCCTCTTCCACCCCGAATAAATCGAAAATGGGGCGAGCACCGCTGTAATGTTCCAGCACAGGCAGAGCCTGGGGGCAATAATGGGATGCAAAATCCACCAGTTTGTGGAAATTTTCCCTGGAGTCCACCAGCACACGGTCGGTATCTTCCATCACAAAATCGCGAATGACCCGCTGTGCCAGGCTGAGATCCTGGTAGAGCAGAGTCGGGCTGCTGGTCTGCTTGCAAGCCTGTTGGATATCAGACCAAAGCTGGGTCAGGTATTCGAGATCTTTCAAAAGGTCGCGATCGGAAGTGGATTCCGCCACGGTCCGAACGATAAAGCCACCCTGGATGTCAGCGGGTATCAGTCCCTGGAATCGCTCGCGCAGCTGGTTTCGTTCTTCCTCGCTTTCGATGCGCTGTGAAACACCGATGTGGCTTTCCTGGGGCAGGTAGACCAGATAGCGTCCGGCGATGCTGATTTGAGTGGATAGACGTGCCCCCTTTGTCCCGATGGGGTCCTTGATGACTTGCACCATCAACGCTTGGCCTTCGGACAGTATCTGCTCGATCGGGCGCGTCGGCTCTTCGGAATGCCGGGGAGCCCAGATGTCAGCCACATGAAGAAAAGCGGCACGATCCAGTCCCAGATCCACAAAAGCCGATTGCATGCCGGGCAGGACTCGAGCCACGCGCCCCCTGTAGATGTTGCCCACCAGCCCGCGGGCGGAAGTGCGTTCCACATGAATTTCCTGGGGTACCCCCAGTTCCATGATGGCAACACGGGTTTCCTGGGGTGTGATGTTGACCAGAATCTGATTGTTCACTGGATTCCTCTTCCAAACATCGACAGCAGCTGATCTGTTTCAAACAGGGGCAGGCCCATGACTCCGCTCGGGCTGCCGTCGATACGCGCAATGAAACGTGCAGCAAAGCCCTGGATTCCGTATCCACCTGCCTTGTCGAGGTACTCTCCGGTTCCGACGAAAGCTTCGATGTCTTCGGCAGACAGCGCCCTGAACCAGACCCGGGTCACGGATGTGCGGCATTCAAACGCAGGAGGGTGAATCATGGCCACTGCCGTGATGACCTCATGCACTTGCCCAGAGAGCAGTCGAAGCATTTCCCTTGCTGCATCGGCATCTGCAGGCTTTCCAAGAATCCGGGGGCCTACGGCCACCGTTGTGTCTGCAGCAAGCACCGGGTGGCGAGGCAAATGAGTTTGCTCCAGGCGCTGCCATCCTGCAAGCGCCTTGGCCTGTGCAAGGCGCACGGCATAATCCAGTGGAAGCTCTTTGGTCAAAGGGGTTTCGTCTACAGCTTCCACCATGCCCTCTGGCATCAAGACGGTGTAGGCGACGCCGATCCGGGTCAGCAGTTCGCTTCGGCGAGGACTGTTGGAGGCAAGATAGATCATCGGATGCCTTACTCCCTATGGTACGGATGCCCTTTCAGAATGGCGCATGCACGGTAGAGCTGCTCGGCAAGCAGGACTCTCACCAGGCCATGGGGTAGGGTCATGCGTGACAGGGCGACCAGTTCATTGGCGCGCTGTTTGACTTTTGCATGAAGGCCGTCTGCGCTTCCGATGACAAAGCAGATTTCATCTGCCTTGGCTGGGGCCTGGTTCAAGGTCGCTGCAAGATCACGCGTGGACCAAAGGGATCCCCGTTCATCCAGTGCGTAGCAGATGCTGCCACCCGGGATGGCGGCCAGGATGCGCTGGGATTCCAATTCAAGGATCTGCTCCGTGGAGCGTCCAGAATGCCGGGGTTCCGGTTTGAGCTCGGTCAGGATCACGGGCATTTCGCGCGGCATGCGCTGCAGGTACTCCTGGGATGCTTCGCTGACCCAGCGGGGCATGCGATGGCCCAACGTGATGATGCGAATTTTCAAAAAGGGCTAACCGTTGGCTGCGCGGCGAGGTTGCACCGTAACGCCACCCCAAAGCTCGGACAGGTTGTAGTATTCCCGAACCGCGGGTTGCATGATATGCACGATCACCGAACCGGCGTCCACAAGGATCCATTCTCCTCCGGAGAGCCCTTCCGGTCCCTGGATGGGAAGGCCAAGCAATGACAGGCGATCTTCCACGTTGCGTGCCAGTGCCTTGGTTTGACGCGTTGAATCGGCGCTGGCTATCACCATGTAGTCACAAATGGAAGTCAGTTTGCGTACATCCAGGACTTCAATGTCCCGGGCTTTGATGTCTTCAAGGGCGAGTACAACTTCGTCTTTGACACGAAGGGAATCCATGCGTCTCCTAACGATAGAGCTGATGAGTTTCAATATAGTCCAGGACGGCTGGAGGGAGCAAATCCGCGGGAAATTGGCCGGCACGCAGAGCATTCCGGATCTGGGTTGCAGAAATTTCCAGCAGTGGCATCCTGCAGATTGCAATGGCCCCGCCGGATCCCTGGGCTTGCCCGGGATCGCAGCAGCGGCGCTCGAATTCCCGGCGCAAGGCAAGTGGCATGGAGTCGGCGGAGAGCGATGAGCCGGGCCTGCAAAAAACGGCCAGGTGCACCAGATCCAGCAATTCCTGCCAACGATGCCAGGTGGGCAATCGAAGAAATGCGTCGGCACCCAGAATCAGCCAGAGCGGACGATCATTTCCCCATTCCGCTCGAAGTTCGCGGAGGGTATCGATCGTGTAGGTGGGACCTTTGCGGCGCACCTCACGATCGTCCACCTGCAGCCCCGGCATCTGCCCGACGGCACGTCTCACCATTTCAAGGCGATCCAGGGGGGGGGCTTGGGGAGTGCGCTGCCAGGGTCCACCGGCAGGAATGAGCAGCACGCAGGAAAGGTGAAGTTGGCGCAGGGCCTCCTGGGCCAATGCCAGGTGTCCTGCATGCATCGGATCGAAAGTCCCCCCCAGGATGCCTACGGGAGCCGTCCCGTTCATCCGCCGCGTATCTCTCCGTGACCGAGAACCACGAACTTCTGGCTGGTAAGGCCTTCCAGGCCAACAGGCCCACGGGCATGCAGCTTGTCCGTGGAGATGCCGATTTCGGCCCCCAGGCCATATTCAAACCCATCCGCAAAGCGCGTTGACGTGTTGACCATCACGGAACTGGAATCCACTTCACGGAGGAAACGGTTGGCATTGTCCCAGTCGTTGGTGATGATGGCGTCGGTGTGCTGCGAGCCATAGCGGGCGATATGCTCGATCGCTGCATCAAGCGAAGGCACGACGCGGATGGACAGGATTGGGGCGAGGTATTCGGCGTACCAGTCTGCTTCCTCGGCAGGCTTGATGGCGGAAACAAGCTGACGTGCAGCTTCGTCGCCGCGCAGTTCGACCTCTTTTTCAAGGTACACGGCGCACAGCGGAGGGAGCACTTCAGGGGCAATGGCTTCGTGGACCAACAAGGTTTCCATGGTGTTGCAGGTGCCGTAGCGCTGGGTTTTGGCGTTGTCGGACACGCGGATGGCCATGGCCACGTCGGCGCTGGCATCGATGAAGGTATGGCAGACGCCATCCAGGTGTTTGATGACCGGAATGCGGGCTTCATTCGAAATGCGTTCGATCAGGCCTTTGCCACCCCGGGGAACGATCACGTCCACCAAGCCCCTAAGCGTGATCAATTCACCGACAGCAGCCCGATCCGTGATGTCCATGACCTGCACCACGGTGGCTGGCAGGTTGGCACCGCGCAGCCCTTCATGCATGGCTCTGGCAATGATCTGGTTGGAGCGCACGGCTTCCGAACCGCCGCGCAGGATGCAGGCATTGCCTGACTTGAGGCAGAGTCCGGCCGCATCAGCAGTGACATTTGGCCGGGCTTCGTAAATGATGGCGATGACCCCAAGTGGCACGCGCATGCGGCCCACTTCGATTCCTGAAGGCCGGCGGGCAAGTCCTGTGATTTCCCCCACGGGATCCTGCAGGGAAGCAATTTGCTCCAGGCCCGCAGCCATGGATTCTATGCCTTTTGGAGAGAGCGAGAGGCGATCGATAAAGGCCGCATCAAGGCCCTTTTGTCTTGCCTGCTCCACATCCTGCGCGTTGGCCAAAAGGAGGGCTTCCTGATCGCGGCGCAAGGCCGATGCTGCAAGGAGCAGGGCCTGATTCTTGGCAGCGGTACTGGCGCGGGCTATATGGCGGGCAGCAGCCCGTGCTGCATGGCCCAATGCGGCGACTTGCGATTGAAGGGTCTGGGAACTCATGGCGTCAGCAACTCAAAAAGGCAGTATCCGATGTTCGCTGGGGTCATGCAAGCTGGGGACTTGCGCTGGAACGCTGGCGCTGGAGCCAGAGGCCGAGCTCAAGCAGGGCATCCCAGGGGTCTCCCGGGTCTACGCCTTTGATCATGCGGTCAATGCCGGCCGCCAGAACGAGTGCCCGCTCGAAGGAGGCGGGGGAAAGCCTGGAACTGAGGGGTTCCAGCAGCTTCTGGCGGGGACCCCAGACCCGGGCTTCCTTGAAGGCGGCGGCAAGCGGGCGTCGTTGCTGGCGGGCCCGTGCCAGATGAACCAGGGCGCGCAGGTCTTCGGTGACGGACCACAGCACGAGGGGAAGGGGTTCCCCTTCCCCCTGCAACCCTCTGAGCGTTCGGGTAAAGCGGGGCAGGTCTCCGGAAAACAGGGCCAAGGCAAGATCGGGTGCCGAGTATCGTCCGACTTGCAGCACGGCATCGCGCACGTCCTGGTCCGGGAGAAGGCCGGCTGGAAAAAGCAGGCCCAGTTTCTGGATTTCCTGATGGGCGGCGAGGAGATTCCCTTCCACGCGCTCGCACAGGAAAGCCAGGGCATCCCGGGATATTTCCTGCTGCTGGCGCGAAAGCCGGTGGGTGATCCAGGAAGGCAGCTGTTCCCGCGTCACGACGGCCGCGTGGATGAGGACGCCTTGACCCTCCAGGGCCTGGAACCAGCCCGATTGCTGTGTTCGATAGTCCAAAGCGGGCAGGCTGACGACGATTGCCATGTCCGGGTTGGTCAGGCTGGGGAGTCCCTCGAGTCGCCGGCCCCCTTCAACGCCCGGTTTGCCTGAATTGAGTCGAAGCTCCACGAGTTTTTTTTCGCCGAACAGGGAGCCACTTTGACATGCCTGGGCCAGCAGGCTCCAGTCAAAACCACTTTCCACAGTCAGCACCTCCCGGGCCGCAAAGCCCTGGCGCTGGGCCGTCTGGCGCAGCATATCCAGCGATTCCAGGGCAAGAAGAGGTTCTTCCCCCAGCACTACGTAAAGGGGAGCCAACCCCTGGCGCAGATGATTCTCCAGTTTTTCGGAAGTGATGCGCACAAGCTTACGGGCTCGCAGCCGCTTTGGGTTTCAGTGCGGCGAGGCGCCTTAGCATCTGTTGCACGAGATCGTGGCGCATATCCTTGTACACCAGCTGCTCTTCATACTGCTTGGCCAGGATCTGTACATCGTTGTAGTTGAACAGACGGGAAATGGTGATGTCGGTGGGTGGCAGCAGCTCTTCACCAGAACTGTCGGCAGCCCGGAACTTGAGCCTGGAAATCAGGGTGAACTGGGAAACCGTACCCTGCGCATTCAATGTGAGAATCTGCTTGTCCTTGACGAGGGGGGACACATAGACCACCACGTCAGCCTGGTCGGGGCGTGATACCAGCGTGACTCCTGCATCGCGCGTCAAGGCGGTCCGCACCTCCCGGTCCAGGTCGCGGTCCAGGTTGCCACTCAGGTAGACCTTCTGGTAGGCCAGGTGAGGCGCGCCGCGCAACTGGAAGCCGCACCCGGAAAGCAGCAAGACGCTGGCTGCCATCAGGAATCGCCGCCGGGAGCGCATGGCTTCAGAGCACCACATTGATGAGGCGCCCCGGCACCACAATGATTTTCTTCACGTTCTGTCCAGACAGATGCCTTTCAAGATTGGGATGTTCCAGTGCCAGTTTTTCCAGTTCGTTGCGGGGGAGGTCTGGGCTCACCGTGAGGGTGCCGCGCAGTTTGCCATTGACCTGCAGCACCAGATCCACGGTATTGCGCTGAAGGGCTTGGGGGTCGGGTTCAGGCCAGGGGGCATCCAGAACACTTTCCCCGTAGCCCATTTCCAGCCAAAGGGTTTCCGCCAGATGAGGCGTGATGGGCGCAAGCAAGCGCAGCAGGATCGACAGCCCTTCCTCTGCCAGCGCGATATCCGCTTCCCCTGCTTTTTCCAGCGTATTGAGCAGTTTCATCGCTGCGGAGGCCACGGTATTGAACTGATGTTTGGAGAGATCGTAATTGGCTTGCTTGAGCAGGGCGTGAATTTCGTAACGTGCTTCGGAAGCCTCAGCTTGCTGTGAGCCGGCATTTACACGGCGAGTCTTGTGTCCGGCCGCAAAAGCCCAAACCCTGCGCAGGAACCGGTATGCTCCTTGCACGCCGGCATCGGACCATTCCAGAGATTGGTCCGGCGGGCTGGTGAAAATCATGAAAAACCGGGCCGTATCCGCGCCATACTGATCGATAAGCGCCTGAGGGTCCACGGTGTTGCCCTTGGATTTGGACATTTTCGCGCCATCCTTGAGCACCATGCCCTGGGTCAGGAGTCGCGTAAAGGGCTCATCATGGCGAATCAAGCCAGCATCACGCATCAGCTTGTTGAAAAAACGGGCATAGAGCAGATGAAGAATGGCGTGTTCGATGCCTCCCACATATTGATCCACCGGCAGCCAGTAATTAGCCCGGTCGTCCACCATGGCGGTGGTAAGGTCGGGGCAGGCATAACGGGCAAAGTACCATGAGGACTCTACAAAGGTGTCCATGGTGTCAGTTTCGCGCCGTGCTGGCTGGCCACAAGTCGGGCAGGTTGTTTCGTAGAATGCGGGATCTTTCTTGATGGGAGAACCGACTCCTTCAAAAGCCACTTCCTCCGGCAAAACCACAGGAAGGTCCTCATCCGGAACGGGCACCTGGCCGCAGGATTCACAATGGATGATCGGAATTGGGCAGCCCCAGTAACGCTGGCGGGAGATGCCCCAATCCCTCAGGCGATATTGCACCTGGGGCTTTCCGCTGTCGAGGGCCTGCAGCACCGCCCCCATTTTCTGGCGGGCTTCTTCGGAGCTGCGGCCGGAGAAATCTTCCGAGTCGAACAGGATGCCGTCATCAGTGAAAGCCTGCTTCAACGGCATGTCCAGATGGCCTTCATGGGGCCGGATGACGGGCTTGATGGGCAGGCCGTACTGGGTGGCAAACTCGAAATCACGTTCATCGTGCGCAGGGACTGCCATGACGGCCCCTTCCCCGTAAGCCATCAGCACGTAGTTGGCGACCCAGACCGGGAGATGGGCCCCCGTCAATGGGTGGACTACCTGCAGACCCGTATCCATGCCCTTCTTGGCCTGGGTGGCCAGGTCGGCTTCGGCCACACCCCCCTGACGGCACTCCTGGATGAATTGCATGAGGTTTGCGTTGGATTCCGCGGCCGCCATGGCCAGGGGATGCTCTGCCGCAATGGCCACATAGGTGGCCCCGTACAGCGTGTCAGATCTGGTGGTGAAAACGGTCAGTGCTTCCTCGCCCTGCGCGAGCGCAAAGCGCACCAGGGCGCCTTCCGAACGCCCGATCCAGTTGCGCTGCATGGTCTTGACCTGTTCCGGCCAGCCCGGGAGATTGTCCAGCTCCCGCAGCAACTCGTCTGCATAAGCCGTGATGCGCAGGTAATACATGGGGATTTCCCGCTTCTCGACGACGGCCCCGGATCGCCACCCGCGTCCTTCAATGACTTGCTCGTTGGCAAGCACAGTCTGGTCCACAGGGTCCCAGTTGACGGTGCCGGTTTTCTGGTACACCAGGCCTTGCTTGAACAGGCGAGTGAATAACCACTGTTCCCAGCGGTAATACTCGGGACGACAGGTGGCAATTTCCCGTTCCCAGTCGATGGCCAGCCCGAGCGATTTGAGCTGGCGCTTCATGGCATCGATGTTCTGGTAGGTCCATTGTGCTGGAGCCACCTTGTTCTGCAGCGCAGCGTTTTCAGCTGGCAAACCAAAGGCATCCCACCCCATGGGCTGCAGTACGTTGTACCCTTTCATGCGGTGGCTTCGAGCCAGTACATCGCCAATGGTGTAATTGCGCACATGCCCCATGTGCAATTTTCCGGACGGGTAGGGAAACATCGACAGGCAATAGTACTTTGGACGGGAGACGTCTTCCCGGGCTCTGTAGGCATGCCGGGTTTCCCATTCGGCCTGCAGCTTAGGCTCGATCTCCTGGGGGCGATATTGGTCTTCCATGGGCATTATTTGGGAAAAAGCGAAATTATACCTCGGCGCAGGAACAAACCCGGTTCTGCTCTCGTATAATCCCAAGCTTCCTTTTCGGGTAACGCCATGAGTTCAAATCTTCTGGAAGGTCTCAATGCCGAACAGAAAGCGGCGGTCACGCTGCCGCGTCAGTCAGCGCTGATTCTGGCCGGGGCCGGCAGCGGCAAGACGCGTGTACTGACAACGCGCATGGCCTGGCTGATCCAGAACGGCCAAGTGGGTCCCCAGGGCCTGCTTGCAGTGACTTTCACAAACAAGGCGGCGCGTGAAATGCTGGCGCGCCTGTCCGCATTGCTGCCTATAAATACCCGTGGCATGTGGGTGGGCACTTTTCATGGTCTGTGCAATCGACTCCTGCGCACCCATGCTCGCGAAGCCCGGTTGCCTGCGTTATTCCAGATTCTCGATTCACAGGACCAGTTGTCGGCCGTCAAACGCGTGATCCGGGCGCTTAATTACGACGAAGAGCGCTATGTGCCGCGGCAGGTGCAGCAGTTTATCAACAGCCACAAGGAAGAGGGGCGCCGCCCGGCAGCCATCGAAGCATTTGACGCGCACAGCCGTGCCCTGCGTGATTTGTATGTGGCCTACGAAGCGCAATGCCAGAAGGAAGGCGTGGTGGATTTCGCCGAACTGCTTTTGCGCTCCGTGGAATTGCTGCAAGGAAATGAGCTGATCCGGGACCATTATCGCGAACGGTTTCCTTTTGTGCTGGTGGACGAGTTCCAGGACACCAACCGCCTGCAATATCTTTGGTTGCGCCTTCTGGCGGGGCCGAGGACCGCCGTGTTTGCCGTCGGTGACGATGACCAGTCGATCTATGCCTTCCGCGGGGCAGAAGTTGAGAACATGCGGGAATTCGAGCGGGATTACGGCATTACCCAGGTCATCCGGCTTGAACAGAACTACCGATCGTTTGGCAACATCCTTGATGCGGCCAATGCGCTCATTCGCCATAACAGCGGCCGCATGGGGAAAAACCTCTGGACTGACGCCGGCCCGGGTGAACCCATCCGGATTTACGAAGCGGGCAGCGATGGAGATGAGGCACGATTTGTTGTGGAAGAGGTCAAGGCCCTTCACGGAGAGGGCATCCCCTTGTCGCACATGGCCCTGCTGTACCGTTCCAACGCGCAGTCGCGGGTTCTGGAACACGCCCTATTCAGTGCCGGCATCGGTTACCGGGTGTACGGTGGTTTGCGGTTTTTTGAACGCATGGAGGTCAAGCATGCCTTGGCTTACTTGCGACTTGCAGCAAATCCCGACGATGACGGAGCGTTCCTGCGCGTGGTCAATTTTCCGCCACGGGGCATCGGTGCCCGTTCCATGGAAGTGCTGCAGGGGCAAGCCGAAGCTGCACGCATCAGTCTCCATCAGGCTTCCCGCCAGACTTCCCTGACCGGTAAAGCGGGAACCGGGCTGAATGCCTTCCTTTTGTGCATCGATCGGCTGCGGTCGGCTGCAGAAGCGGTGCCTTTGAACGAATTGATGTCTGCCGTACTGGAGGAAAGCGGTTTGCTGCGCCACTACCAGCAGGAACGGGATGGCGCGGACCGTGTAGAAAACCTGGAAGAGCTGGTGGCTGCGGCGGCAGTCTTTGATCACGAAAGTGATGACAGTGATCTGGCGGCGTTCCTTTCCCATGCCAGCCTTGAGGCCGGTGATCACGAAGCAGCCCCGGGCTCTGATGCCCTCCAGCTGATGACGGTACATGCCGCCAAAGGCCTGGAATTTCAGGTGGTGTTTGTCTGCGGCCTGGAAGAAGGCCTGTTTCCCCATGAAAACGCATTGTCCGAAACTGACGGCCTGGAAGAGGAACGCCGCCTGATGTACGTTGCGATGACTCGTGCGAGACAGAGGCTGTATCTGACGCGTGCTGAAAGCCGGATGCTGCATGGGCAGGTGCGGTATGGGCTGAGGTCCCGTTTTGTCGACGAGGTGCCCGAAGGGCTCTGCCGCTGGCTTTCTGCACAGACTTTCCAGGGGGGGCGCAGCGACTTCCAGACTCAGTCCTCCCGCCCTGCCAAAGCTGTTGATTCCACTCCTGCCTCCGTCCGCCCCCCCTTTTTCATGGGGCAATCCGTCACCCATGCAAAATTTGGTGCCGGCGTCGTACTCAAATGCGAAGGCGGCGGCAGCGATGCCCGGGTACAGGTGAATTTCCGGGATGCCGGCGTGAAGTGGCTGGCCTTGGCATATGCCCGACTGACGCCTGCGGACTTCTGATAAAATACGGCGGTTGCCGGGCAGCCCCCGGCCATGGGGCGTCAAGCTGCGAGGAAAGAGCATGAGGAAAACGGCTATATTGGCTTTGTTGGCTGTGTTGTCCACGCCGTCCTGGGCGTTTCAGGGTGATGCGCAGAAAGGCAAAGTGATTGCCACCTCCGTGTGTTTTGCCTGTCATGGTGCAGATGGTGTCAGCCCGATTCCCACGCAGCCTCACCTGGCAGCCCAGTTGCCGGATTACATCGTGAAGCAGCTCAATAACATGAAATCCGTCAACGGTGCTCCCCCGGCCCGGAACAACCCCATCATGTCCGGCATTGTTTCCATGCTTTCGGAAGACGACATTCGAAACGTGGCAGCCTGGTATGCCGCACAGCCCCCGAAGCGGTCCCAGGCGACCAGCCCCAAGCTGGTTGCCGTAGGCGAGAAACTGTGGCGCGCAGGCGATGCAGACAGGGGTATTCCCGCGTGCTCCGGTTGCCATGGTCCTACTGGAAGCGGAGTTCCTGCGCTATTTCCCCGTCTGTCCGGGCAGTATCAGGAGTACACTCAAATACAGCTCCAGCACTTCAAAAACGGTACTCGCAGCAACGACCCGTCAGGGATCATGCGGGCCGTTGCCCATCGCTTGAACAACGAAGAAATCAAGGCGCTGGCCGATTTCACCGCTGGGTTGCGTTAAACCTTGATTGAAACGAAGCCTGCTCTGATCCCTCCCCGTTACTGGGGTTATGTGTCGCTGGCCCTGTGGGCCATCGTCACCCTCCTATTGCTGCGTCATTCCCCATACGTATTGGACGAGGGCGGGGCCAAGGCCTTGCTGCTGGACTGGTCGATCGGTGATCAGGTGGCCAGCTCGGTAGTGACGCTGGGTTTGCCGGACATGCGGGTCATTCTGTGGCTGCCGCTCGGTTTCCTATGGCCAGGGCAGATCATGGCCGCCAAAGTGACGCTGATTGCGGTTCTGGCCTGGACTGCCTACGGCCTTTATGCCTGGCGCCGGCAAGTCGGATCTGAAGAGGTGGCTTTGTTGGGCACCGGCTTGTTGCTGATTGCCCCGGTCAGCCTGCAGCAGGTCGATACGCTTTCTCCAGGAATTTTGCTGCTTGCCATTTTTACGGCTGGGTTTTGGATGGACCGCACCTATCGGGCCGCTCCGAGACCTTTCGGTGGATTGTATTTTGCGCAGCTGGTGTTCTGCGCTTTCGCTGTGAGCTTGCATCCAGCCGGGATTGCCTATCCGTTATCCTTGGCCTGGGCGTGGCGCGCAAACCCCGTGGATCGCAACCAACAGCGTTATTTTTACGTCGGCATTGCCCTGGTAAGCTGCCTTGCGTTGTTATTGCGCTGGGGATGGCATGATCTGGGGGCATGGCAGAATCCCCTGCGCCAGGCGGCAACGTGGATTACGTCAATCGACCTTGAATCAGTGGAACTCGACACGGGCGAATGGGCTGTTGGTGTAGTGCTCACGGGACTTGTGGTGATGCTGCTCATCTGGCAACGGCGGATGTACTGGAATGACTTGCTGGGCCGCAGTCTCTGGTGGGGCGTGGTACTGGGTGCCTTGCAGTGTGACGCTTCCTGGGGATTCCTGGCGGTTGCACTGTTGTGCTACGGGGGGTTCGAGTGGCTCCTGAAGCCGCGGGAGGTCATCGCAGGGAAAGGGTTTTTCCTGCAGCGAGGATGGGTCCTGTTCCTTCTGTTGATTCTTTCCACCTTTTTCATGCGGGGTGATCGTGCCTGGTACGAGCAAGGTAAAGGTCGAGTGATGACAGTACAAGACCAGATCATCCGCCAGTTTGCAGATGATGTGGACCGGACGAGGGTTGCCGCGGAAGAAAAGCGCCTACCCATGCCCCGTGTCCGTGTGGCAAGCCAGTGGCCTGCCAGAACCATGATTGCCTGCCGTTGCGACGCGCTTCCGCTGCCGCCTGCTGCCAAAGATCCCGAAACCCAGCTGACGATCATGCGTGGATTGACCCATCTGATTTTTGTGCCCAATGAGCAAAAGAACATTGGCCTGGTCCAGAACCTTTCTCAGCTTGGAACAGAAATCCAGACGGTTTCACTGCAGCCCGGCGGTGTCATTCTCAAGGTACGCTCACCGGTTCTGGCACCTTTGCCTGCCATGCCGGCAGTGCCCCCTGTGCCTGCCAGCAGCAGCGGTAGCCACTAAAGCAAGCGGGGAGGGCGGACATGTCGTTGAGGGAACTGGCGGTATATCTGGTGGTTGCCATGAGCTCCCTATTTCTTACAGCGTATACCGTGCACATGCTGGTGGGAGGGCTGGTCAGCCCGGACACGGAATACACCCTGATGGGTGTGATGTGTCTGGTCGTTGTCGGCGTCATCGGCTTCATGGCACACGATGTTTATCGCCGTCGCAAGGGGCGCTGAAAGTCAGGACGGCTTGTAAATACCCTGTAATCCCTGAAACTCCCGCTCAAGGGCAAATTGTCCCTTGTGAAAAACAAACTGGAGCCGCTGACCTGTGCTGTTGAGGCCGGTCAAGCCGAACGAGCGGCCAGAAAAATCCTTGTACAGTTTGATATCCTTGAGCAATTCCACTCGTTGCCCGTTGCGCAGTTCCAACGTCGCGCGATGCCGTGATGCCTCGATAGCCACTGGAGAAGAGGGCAACAGCATCAGTCGGGTTTTGAGAATGCGGTTGGCTCCGGCAATCAGGAAGAAGCTGCCCAGGAATACAAGGAGGTAGGCCAGGTTGGGGTTTCCCCCAAGCCAGGCGTTGGCTGCAATGCCAAGCAAGGCGGTAACGGTAGGCACGTAAAGCATCAGATCCCATACCATGCCCTGCTTGTCCTGCCTGAGAATAAAACGCGTACCGTCTTTCATGAAAAAATCAGCCGGATGCGTTGTCAGTTGACGGACGTGCGGTTTGGCTGGGGAAGGACACCCTGGATGGCGCGATCCATTTCCCCATAGAGCATGGCTCCCGGTTGCTGGTAACGCACGATTCCCTTGTTATCGATGACAAAAGTCCAAGGGTCACCGATGACGCGATAGGCTTTGAAAGCTTCGGGGTTTTCGTACTGATCCATGTGCAGGAACAGTACCTTGGACTGGTATTTGTCAAGCAGGGCCTTGGTGATCTGCAATTGCCGATCGCAGATAGAGCAATGCCCCGGCGTTGCAAACTCCAGCAGGATAGGTTTGCCCATGGCCAGGGCCTTGTCCAGGGAGTACTGGTACATCCGCTCGTCCGGTTGACGATAGGTGGTGATTCGACTCAGGTCCCCTCCCACGTCTGCAAGCGTTTTTGTGGGAAGGCTTGGTGCAACCTCCCCCCGTTCCAATCCGGCATTGTGCTGATTACCACTGCAACCAGAGAGGACAGCAGCGAGGAGGACAGCTGGTAAAAACTGATGAAAGCGTGCACTCATGGTGTATCTGATCCGCGTTTGCCCGTCTTGAAAATGTTGTAGCCCCAGATGATATTGGCCAGGAGAACCAGGGTACCAAAAAAACCAACACCCGCCATCAGGTGGTTTACCGTGGCTTCCACTTCAGGTCCAGGATCATAGCCTCCGATGAAGCCCGCCGTGGTGAACAGGACAACCATCCCCATCAATCCGACGTTGTGCATCCAGAAGTGGATTTTCACCAGTGACATGCTGTAAATGGGGCGGTTTACGAGGCGCGGCACGAAATAATAGATGGCACCGAAAATGGCCATTTCCACCCAGCCCAGCAAATTGATATGCCCATGGGCGAGGAGAATCAACTTGCCGTGGGGGGCTGTGTCTACAAACATGCGAAATGCCGGAATCCCGCCCATCAAAGCCCCCCAGGAAAACCCGATGATGGCGTACGTAATGCAGGCATATACAAAAAGCAACGTGAACAGGGTGTATTCCCGCGTCACGATGCCTGGGTTCAAAGGCTGCTGTGATGTCATGCTGGGGACCTCTTATTTTTGGGCTGGTGTTGCATTCTGCTTCTGGGGCTGAGCCGCATCCAGGCGCAAGTCATGGTATTCGTGCTTCCAGGTGCTCGGTGCCCAGATCTTGACCATTTCATCTACAAAACCTGAACGTTCCGGCATTGGAAGACGTGCATCTGCCGAGCCTTGCGTGGCCTTCAATTCTGACAGAAAAACAGCAATGGCGTGAAGCTCTGAATCAGGCAATCCGGCCACATAAGCCGCTTCCTTGGTTAGACCGTGGTCAAGTGTTTTTGATTCATAAGTTGCTTCAGGTTTTTTCAGGAAACTCAGAAGGTAGGCCAGACTGCGTCGTGAACCGATGCCGTCCAGATTGACGCCATTGTTGGTGCCATTGCGCACAGCGCGGTGGCAGGAGGTGCAACCGCGGTCACGAAACAGTTCAGAGCCGTGAAGCCCTTCAGGTGTGAAGTCGAAATGGGTCGTGGTCGGATACATGGGATGACCCAGGTGAGACCGGTAAATCTCCAGCATCACAAAACTCAGTCCTGCAAATACGAAAATCAGGGCAACGATGCCAAACAGAATTTTTTCGCCCAGTTTCAAGCGGCTGAGTTTCATGACTTGCGACCTCCAAACGTGCCTAAATCAAAAATAAAACCCGCGCGCTGATCAGCGCGCGGGTTCAGATGGTGCCAAACAGCCTGATTCTCTCGGACTAAACCAGTCCTGCCCCGCGGTTTATTCCGTTTTGGGGCTGCGGGTGGTGTAATCCAAGGTTTCCCCGGTGGTGCGGGGAGCAGTGGCCAGATAGGCAGCCACATTGATGATGTCGTCATCGGTCAGGTGCTTGGCAATCGCGCGCATCATGCCATAAGGATCGTTGGCACGGCTGGCATCACGCCAGTTGTGCAGCTGGTTGACCAGGTACGTGTACTTTTGCTGCCCAATGACGGGGAACATGGGTGGCGCACCGCGTCCATTGTATCCATGGCAGGACTTGCAAGCAGAAACCTTGCCCGACACGCCGTATTTGACAATAACCTGTCCCAGGTACTTTTGTCCGACAGGCGTTCCGCTGTCCTTGAGCGCCTTTAAATCGGAAAGCTCGGGCGGAGTATTAAAGGAGTTCACATACGCAGCCACGTCGCGGCGATCCTGTTCCGTCAGTTGCTGGGCAAACAAAGGCATGACGGCACCAGCCCCAGAAGGGGTGCGGCGACCTTCGGCCAGGTCGGTCAGCTGTTTGACGATATAGGGGTAACCCAGGTTTGCCAGACGAGGCGCCCCCATTGCTTCTGTACCCCAGCCGGTGGCTCCGTGACAAGTCATGCAGGCCACTGCAATCCCTTTGCCTTCGGTGAAAATTTTCTTGCCGTTGGCAATATTGCCCGGCATTGGGGCTTCTTCGCTGGCAAACACCGCGCCGCTCACGAGCACGGCCGCAAGAGCCACACTCGATGAAAACTTGATCATTGACTTACGCATGTACCCCCCTCCAGATTGGCTTGTAGATAAAATAAACTGTGCCAAACAAAACCTTATTTTGTGCGGCTTCCGGTTTCAGTCGTTCCCTTTATCCGGCAGCGCCCCCCTGATCCTGAACCCGGCTGGCCAGCGAAAATACCTAATGCATGGCCGGTAAACCGGGCGCGGTAGCGCAGTCTATCACGGTCGTTTTCCATACCGCAATTACCTTGAATAGCCTTGCGCTTCATGTGTTTCAAGATGTTGCAGGGGAGGGGAAAAATATGCGGGAAATGTTTGACAAGCAGTTTTTTTGAATGGTACGCTTTTGCTCATGGTCGGCCGAGCAACGTTTCCTGATCGTTGGCCGAAAGTTTCACCGGCCTATAAAAAAATAACGTAGCGGGCTCGTCCGTTCACCGTAAACATTCCAATCTGGAGGGGGTTTCACCATGGAAGACAACGTCAAACAATCTCGCCGTCAACTGCTGAAGATGGGTAGCATTGCCCTCGTGGCAGCCCCGATGGTGGGTTTCAATACCAGTGCGTTTGCGCATCAAAACACCGCCGTACGTGCCGCACTGAAGTTTCAAAATACCCCCAATGGGGACAAGGAATGCGCCAAGTGCATGAACTTCCTCCCCAACAAAAACAAACCCCATGACAAAGGGCACGTTCACGGATGCAAGCTGTATCCCGGCGACGACGAAATCTGCCCGACCTGTTATTGCAACGGGTTTGTCGCTAAGCCCAAGTAACATAAAGCTCTAAATTACGAAAAGGTGCTGTAAGGCGCCTTTTCGTGTGTCTGGCGCCGGACCTTGCCTTTAGGTAAGGTCCGGGCCGGTTTTTTCCGCTTTCGGAATCAACTTGGTCTTGAGCGCCGGAATTCAGCTGACGGTATAGGTCCGTCCAGTTCCTTCGCAACCCGTGCGTCCTGGTGACGTTCTTGGTTTGCGTTGGGGGAGCGTATTCGCAATTATGGCATGTTCCATTATGGCACATGTCTGGCGGCTATTGTGCGCATTCGACCTAAACATACCTTTGGTCGGTAGATCTTTCGTAGACAGGTGCTTGGGATGAAAGTTCATATCAAAAATATTTTAATCTGGTTGTCACTGTGCTGTTTCTGCTCGGCTGCTTTGGCAGAACCCTTTGTCCAAGGGGGGCCAATTGGCTCCCAGACAGATGACGGGTTTAATGCGCTTGGCCCGGTCGTTGAGCAACCCATCGAATTCCCACACAAAACCCATGCAGGCAATGGGCCAGGGCAGATGAACATCAATTGCATGTACTGCCATACGTATGCCCGGCGCAGCAATGTGTCCGGCATTCCCCGGCTGGACAAATGCATAGGCTGTCACAAAATGATCGAGTCAGTCAGAGACAAGCCGCGCATCAAGAAGCTGTTCGAATACTGGGAGAAAAAGAAACCCATTCCCTGGAAGAAGGTTCATGACCTGCCGGACTTCGTGCGCTTCAACCATGAACGCCACATCCAGCGCTTCTATTTCCGCGAGCATCGTCCGGTGCGTGAAGTTTGTGGCTACTGCCATGGTGATGTGGGCTCCATGAACACGGCCCGCAGGGTCAAGGCGCTGTCCATGGGGTGGTGCGTCAGCTGTCACCAGAAGGAGCATCTGGAAAATGCAAGCACCACGAAAACAAGCAACGGGCCGAATGACTGCTGGCAGTGCCATAAGTGATTCGTTTCCAGCAAGCAAGGGAGAGCGTGTATGAGCAGTAACAAAATCGATCGCCGGGATTTTCTGCGCGTGCTGGGCATCAGCGGCGCTGCAGCCACCCTGGCAGGTTGTGGGAACACCTCGATCGAATCTGGTGCTGAACTGGTGGAGTCCTACGTCCAGCCCGAAGATTTCGTGGTGCCTGGGGTAGGGGTGTACTACGCATCAACCTGCACCCAGTGCGGTTCAGGGTGCGGCATCATGGGGCGAGTACGGGAAGGGCGAATACTCAAGCTGGAAGGCAACCCGAAATCTGCGATCAGTGGCGGCAAGATCTGCGGTCTGGGCCAGGCTGGAGTGCAGATGCACTACAACCCGGATCGGCTGACCAAGCCCATGCTTCGAGAAGGGGATGGACTCAAGGTGGTGTCCTGGGACAAGGCGATGGGTGTTTTGAATGCCCGGCTGGGGTCCAAAAGCACCTTGTCTGGGCAACAAATTGCTTTCCTCACCGGGGAAATCAGCGGGCACCAGAAAGTGCTGCTCGCAAATTTCCTGGAGAGCTTTGGCTCCACGAACCACGTGGTCTATGACGCGCTGTCTCCGGTCGTGGGTCATGGAGCGAACAAGGCCGTGTATGGCGTGGAACAACCTGTCCTTCAAATCGACAAGGCACGCCTCATACTTTCCTTCGGGAATGACTTTCTGGGAACCGGGCCTTCGCCGGTTCGCATGGCCGCACAATATGCGCGCTTTCGCAAGGCGCCGCGCGGCACCCTGATCCAAATCGAACCCCGCATGACGCTGACGGGGGCCAACGCAGATCGCTGGTACGCCATTCGTCCTGGCACTGAAGGTGTTCTTGCTCTGGGGTTGGCCCATAGCCTGCTTCAACACCCGGAATTCGCGCACAGCATTCCTCAGGAGCTGGCTGCTGCACTGAAACCCTACGACAAGGAAACCGTAGCGGAAATCACCGGCATCAATGCCGATGCCATCCCCCATATGGCAAGCCTGCTGTGGGAGAAATCTCCCAGTCTCGTGATTTCCGGACCCTCGGCAGAAGGTCATGTGCACGGCTTCAGCAACGCCACTGCGATACATCTTTTGAATCTGATTCTGGACAATCGCGGAAAAACCCTGCAAGGGCAGGCCAACCATCCTTTCCCCCAGCTGAGCCCGGCATTCGGAAGCTACACAGCCTTGGCGCAACTCAATCAGGCCATGTCTGCCGGAAAATGCGAGGCATTGCTGATCATGGGCTGCAATCCGGCATTCACGGCACCCACGTTTGTGCCTTTTGCCAATAACATGGGCAAGGTGCCTTTCAAGGTGGCGTTTACGACGCAGTTGGACGAAACGTCGCGACAATGTGATCTGGTTTTGCCAATCCTTTCCCCGCTCGAGGACTTTGGAACGCATGTGGCAGGCTATCAACCCGCTGGCGTGGAGTTGATGATCCAGCAGCCGCTCATGGAGAAGCTGTATCCGGAGACCAGGGGCATTGGGGACATCCTGATCGATTTGCTGAAGCAGCGAAAACCCGACGCCTACAAGGCGTTTCCCGATTATTACGCATACCTCAAGACTGCAGTCGTCAAGGCCAAGCCAGTGTTCAAGGTCAAGGAAAGCGACGACGACTTTTGGGAAGATGCGTTGCGCAATGGGGTGCTGAGGTTGGATCTGCCTCCGGCTCCGATCGATGCCAGGGTGGCGGCCATAAAGGTAAGTGCGCCTCAGGCAACGGAAATGGGGATGCAGTACCCCTTCTATTTTGTACCGTCAGTGAAGGCGGATTTGCGCGATGGCCGTCATGCCAACCTGCCCTGGTTACAGGAGTCACCGGATCCGATGACTTCCGTGGCCTGGGATTCTTGGGTGGAAATCCACCCGACCACCGCAACGCAGATGCAAATCCGCGAGGGGGATATCCTGGAGGTTCAGTCCGCCACGGGGTCTGTTCGGGCCAAGGCATACCTTTTCCCCGGCATTCAGCCGGACACGGTGTCAATGCCGGTTGGGCAGGGCCATACGGGCTATGGGCGCTATGCTGATGGCATTGGCGCCAACCCTTTCAAAATCCTGGATCCCAATTTTGATGAGCAGACCGGTGAGCTTGCGATGTACTCCACCCGGGTGATCATCAAGAAGACCGGAGAAAACGCAAAGATGATCAAAGATGAAGGTCCTACCACGCTGCAACAGGGTCGCAAGCTGGTAGTCACCATGGCGGCCGACCAGGCTGAACTTGCGAAGGAGATTACACGTGTCACTCAGTAACCTCATCAAGAACTGGTCCTCCCTTCGGGTCAAACGCCCCTACGAAGGCCAATACAAGGACAAGGACTACAAGTGGGCCATGGTCATCGACCTGGATGCGTGCACGGGTTGCAACGCCTGCACGACGGCCTGTTATGCCGAGAACAACTTGCCCGTGGTGGGCAAGGAAGCCTTTTCCAAAGGGCAGGCCATGCACTGGATCCGGATCGAACGTTATTGGGGTGAAGGTGACGCGTTGCCCAAGTTCCCTGAGCGTGGGGCCCAGTTCCTGCCGATGCTGTGCCAGCAGTGTGAATCGGCGCCATGCGAAGTGGTATGCCCTGTCGGTGCCACGCACCACACGCCCGATGGATTGAACTCCCAGGTTTACAACCGCTGCATCGGCTCACGCTACTGTTCGGCAAACTGTCCCTATAAAGTTCGCTACTTCAACTGGTGGCAGTATCCCGAGCGTGCCTGGCCCAATCCGCTGGAACAGCAGCTCAACCCGGACGTCACGGTGCGCAGCAAAGGGGTGATGGAGAAGTGCACTTTCTGCGTGCAGCGACTGGTGGAAGCCAAAAACCGGGCGCGAACCGAAGGCAGGAAAGTGGAGGATGGGGAAGTCACCACGGCCTGCGCCCAAGCCTGCCCCACTTCGGCGATTACCTTTGGCAATCTTGCTGACAGCAAATCTCAGGTGGCAAAGATGTGGGAACGCCAGCAGATCGATCTCGCCAAGGACAAGCAGGAGAAAAGCGACGAAAACATGCGCGGCTATCGGATTTTCGAAGATCTCCGTACCTATCCTTCCATCGTATACATGGAAAGGATTCGGGACCTTCAGGCCTGATGGCACAGGACCTGCCATGACTTTCTGGATTCTACAATTGGAACCTCAAGCATGATTCAATCGACCGACGAAAAAGACATTGAAATAGAACGAAGATTTGTTCCCAAGGCGAAGGACATCAATGATGAGATAGCCTGGGCACAAATCAACAAGGACGTTCTGCGCAGTATGGAACGCCCGCGGCTGATGTACTGGGTCATTTTCCTGGCATCCCTGGCCCTGTTCGGCTTTGGCGTGTACTGCGAGATCTATCAGTACCAGAACGGACTGGGTGTGGCTGATCTGGAAAATCCCCAAGTCTGGGGTCTTTATATCGCCACGTTCATTTTCTGGATTGGGATGAGCCATTCTGGAACGTTGCTTTCAGCCATTTTGCACATCATGCATGCGGACTGGCGCAAGCCCATCTACCGTTTTGCAGAGGCAATGACCACGTTCTCGCTCATGACTGCCGGACTCTTCGTGCTGGTACACCTGGGCCGGGTATGGGAGTTCTATTATGTGGTTGCCTACCCCAATGAACGCTGGGCCTGGCCAAACTTCAATTCCCCATTGGTGTGGGATGCGACGGCCATTGGAACTTATCTGACCTCATCCATTGTCTTTCTTTATTTCGGGATGATCCCTGATCTTGCAATTTGTCGAGACAATGCGAAAGGGGTGCGCAAGAAGTTCTACTGGCTCCTGTCGTTGGGATGGCAGGGCACAGATCGGCAATGGGCCAATTTCAGGGTGGCGTACCTGACCGTAGCCTGCTTTTTGATTCCGCTGGCGGTTTCAGTGCACTCCATCGTGGCAACCGATTTTGCGGTTTCGCAGCAGCCTGGCTGGCACATTACGTCGTTCCCGCCCTACTTTGTTGCCGGGGCCCTTTACTCAGGCTGTGCCGCCATCATCACCCTGTTCATCGTGTTGCGTTACGTGTTCCGTTTTGAGGAATACATGACGATGCCGATTCTGGACAAAACCTGCCGGCTGACCTTTGCGATTGCCATGGTCTGGACCTATCTCAATCTGGTGGAATACGCATCGGTCTGGTATGGCGATGACCCGGTGGCGAAGCAAACGCTGCTTTTCCGGGCCACTGGGGACTACGCTGCCTACTGGTGGGCCATGAACTTCCTGGGCTCCGTGGTTCCATTCGCCCTGGCGTTCAAATCCTTGAGGAACAACATCCCCGTGATGCTGGTGGTGTCGCTGCTGCTCAACCTGGGCATGTGGCTTGAGCGGTTCATGATTGTTACGCCGACATTCGCCCATGGCTTCTACCCCTGGACCTGGACCGATCACTGGATGCCCAGCTGGGTGCAATGGGGGATCGTTGCGGGCAGTTTCGGGTGGTTCAGCATGCTGTTCATGCTGTTCTGCAAGATTTTCCCGACAGTCTCCATGTATGAAGTGAAGGAAATGGTCTATCACCGATTCGTGGCACGCAAGGCGAGGGCATGATGAGCAAGGCACATACTTTGGCATTGTTTAATGACTTTGAGGCCGCAGGCCGGGCGTTGCAGGAGCTGAAGGTTTCCAATCTGCCTGGGTTTCGCATGGATGACGTGCTGATCAAGTCTCCCATCGAACATCCGGAGTTGTCGGAAATGTTGGGAAGCCGCCCGGTTTACGTGCAGCTCTATACGTTGGCCGGAGCGGTGCTGGGTAGCACCATCGGCTTCACACTGATTGCCTCGGCCCAGGGCAATTTTCTCCAGCAGATCCGTGGTGGCCGGCCGATTGTGCCCATTCCACCCGACATGGTTCTGACCTACGAGCTGTTCATCCTGATTGGCGTGCTGATGACGGTGGTGGGTTGTTTCATTGCCTGGAAATTGCCCGGCAATCGCAGCCCTCTGTACAACACGCGCATCTCGGAAGACAAGATCGGCATCCTGGTCAAGGCGGATCCGCTGGTGATTCCGAAAGTGAATGGGATTTTTGAACGGCATCAGCCTCTCGAAATCATGGGAGAACAAGGACGATGAAATTGAAACGCTGGATCGCTTTGACAGCCCTGGTTCCCTCTCTTGCCATGGCGTGGCCGTGGAGCAAGGACATGGCCAATCAGATCAGTATCAAGCCGCAGGAGGGCCCAGACTCCGTCCGGCCGTTCCCGGAGAGGTCGGTTCCCATGGCGGGCACCAAAACAACACCCTATGTCCACGATCATGATGCCGCCATGAAACTGCCAAACCCGAACCCGGCCACACATGAATCGATTGCCCGGGGTCGGGAAATGTTCAAGATCTACTGCGTTCCCTGCCATGGCAACTCGGGTACGGGGGATGGGCCGGTTGGAGCCAAGTTGCTCGTCCGCCCATTTGACCTGACTTCCGAGCGGGTTCAGAAGGAAGTGCCTGAGGGTTACATATTTGCCCATGTGACGTTTGGCGGTGCGCTCATGCCTTCCTATGGAAATGACATGTATCCCTCCGAACGCTGGGATCTGGTGAATTACGTCCGCCACGGGCTCAAGGCCGATCAGGCCCCCGCCGTGAGTGCGAAGTGACCTAAGGAGCTAACCGTGATTTCGTTTTCAAGCTGGTCTGTGCTGACTGTTGATTTTCTGGTAGTGCTCCACCTGTCCCTGGCGGGCGTGACCCTGGCTGCGCTCCTGCACCTGGTCAATGCCAAATGGCGCTTCGATATCCGGGTCATCTCCGTATCGTTCTTTGCGCTCTTTCCGCTCGCCTTCGTGCTGCTTTTGATTCTGCTCTTTGGCGGAAGTCTTACGTTCCCATGGGTTGGAAGTTTTGAAAAGCTTCCTCGCTGGAACAATCTGGGTTTCCTGGCTGCTCGTGAAATCCTCGGATTTCTGGCAGTGGGCACCCTCTACGGCCTGTTCATCAAATTCCAGGCCAAGGCGGAACGTTCTGCTGAAGATCTGCACAATTTCAAAATGGTGGCCACGCTCATTCCCTTTGCCCATGTCCTGTTTTGCACCATGGTTTCATGGGATTTTGAAATGACGCTGTTGCCCAACTGGGAAAGCTCGATTTTTGCCATGTATCATTTTGTCAGTGCATTTGGCATGTTCCTGGCTGTACTTGTCCTGTCACTGTATTTTCTTGACAAGACGAAGTCCTTCATCACCCCTCCCCCGGAACACCTGTACAACTACATCGCCCAAATGATGCTGGCATTCACCATTCTTTGGGTGTACACCTTTTTTGCCCAGTACCTCATCATCTGGTATGGCAACTTTCCGGAGGAAACCGAAAGGCTCTGGCAAATGCAGGATGGCTATTACAGTGGACTCTTCTGGGCATTTTTTGCCCTCAAGTTCGTGATCCCATTTGTTACCCTGGTATTTCCGTTCAGCCGGCATTCGCACAAGGTCATCATTGCCGTGGCTTCTTCAGTGGCATTGGGCAGCTGGCTTGAGCGATACACCTGGATTTCAGGGGCTTACCCTACACCGCACATGCCGATGACAGGCCTTTTTGATATCGGCGTGACGCTGGTGGTTTTTGGGGCGGCCGCAGCCATAGTGCGTGCACGCCTGAGACGCAACCAGCTCATTCGATGAGCGGTTGCGCACTGCAAGGTTGAAATGCGGGTTTGATGCTGGTATAAAGGCACCAATCATGGGGAGCGACAACCCGCATCCAGGGGTTTTTCCTGGATAAAGTCTAAAAACATAGCGTTACAACTGTTCTGCAGGTTCACCAAATGAATGTGAACCCGGTGCGTTTTATTTTTGCAATAAAGAGTTACCAATAGGGGGGGGGAATGCAGAAAAAATCGATCGCGAAACGGGGCTTTTGGCTCATGATTGTCGGGGGCATGCTCACGGGCATGGGGAATGGCAGCGTGTTTGGTGCTACCCTTATGTGCTTTCTGGGCCGTGGCAAGTTTGGTGACTGGGGTGGCTGGATGGGTGAGGCCTACAACCCTGTTACATTTACCGGTTTTATTGACTGGTGCATGCTTGTCTTTGGCTTTGCCTACGTGATGATTCTGGCTATTTCCTTCAGACGTCATGATGCTCTGGAAAACGTGGCTTGACCCGCAGGCAATTTGGGACCTGACCTTCAAATAACTACCAAGCCGTTAAGGAGTCAAATACCATGTTGAGTACGTTTGCGACAATTTTGGGAATTTCGCTGGCATTTTCAAGCATGTTGCTTTCCTGGTACATTCTCATGCCGCTCAAGAAAAAGAACCAAAGCCACTGAGAACTAACCGATTGGGCCGCATTGGGCGGCATTCCAAATAAAAAATTGATTCAGCAGTTTCAAGTTTTAGAGCGATAGAGGGGGGTTCCGATAATGCTCAAATATCTGATGGCCAAGAACGAGGACATTCCGCCAGGTTCGGCGGCTGTGTACTTCGGCTTTTCTGCGATCACCTGGTTCGTGATCGGTACCGGTCTGGGTGCGTTTAACGCGGCCAAGCTGGCATTTCCTGACTTTGTTACCGGCCTGGAATTTCTCTCGTTCGGTCACATGCGCCAAGTGCACGTGCACGCGGTGATTTTCGGCTGGATTTCCATGGCATTCGGCATGGCCATGATGTACATCACGCCAGCCCTCGGAAACACCCGGCTCTGGTCTGAGAAACTCGGGATCTGGAACGCGTTCCTCTGGAATGTGGGCCTTTCGCTCGGTCTGACCGTACTTTGGTTCGGCATGACCTCCGGTCGTGAATACTCCGACTTCCCCTGGTTCATTGACCTTTACATCGTGGCATTCATTGCCGTGCCGCTCGGCATCAACGTCTGGATGACCATCATCCATCGCCGTACCCAGGGTATCTATACCACCAACTGGTTCTTTGGCGCCGCAACGTTCATGCTGATCATCGTATTCATCGTGGGTAACCTGCCTGAATACTTCCACCTGACCGGACTGACAGAGGCCTACCTGACCTGGTGGTTTGCACACAACGTGCTGGGTCTTTGGATCACCCCGGTGGCTGCCGCCATTGCTTACTACACCATTCCCAAGGTCACGGGTAACCCCCTGTATTCCCACCGGATTGGTCACCTGCATTTCTGGTCTGTGGTGGTGTTCTACTCCACCCCCGCTGCTCACCACCTGATGTCCGCCCCGCTTCCTGAATGGCTCAAGTCGTTCGCTTCGGTGGAAGGGGTGCTGATTCTTGTGCCTGCAATCGCCTTTGTGTCCAACATCCTGCTGACCATGCAGGGCAAGTGGAACATGTTTGTGGAAAACCTTGAAGTCCGCTTCACGGTAACAGGCTGTCTCATGGCCATTCCCCTGAACATGCAAGGTGGTTTCCAACAGACCCGCGCCATCAACTGGTATATCCACGGCACGGGCTGGATTGTGGCTCATGCACACCTGGCGCTGCTCGGGTTCTCCACGTTCCTTGAAGCTGCGGCGGTGTACCTTGGTCTTCAGACCATCATGAAGCGCAAGCTGTACTCGCTTACCCTGGGCAACATCCACTTCTGGCTGCTTCTCATTGGCTTCACCACCTACTGGGTGTCCATGACGATTGCCGGGCTGATTCAGGGTGCAGGGAAGATCTATGAAGTGCCTTACATCGATGTGGTGATCGCAGAGCATCCGTACATGATCGCCCGCTGGATCGGTGGTTCTCTCGTCTTTACCGGCAACTGCATCTGGCTCTACAACATGTGGATGACTGCGCGCGCTGGAACGGTGGTTCCGGAAGGTCGCATGCCGCATGAGCTGGCCTACGAACGATAAGCCGAAAAAGATAAGGGGAGATAACACATGAATTTCAGAGAGTACAAGATCGGCGCCCGCTTCTTTGCGCTGGCGCTGGGGGGCTCGATGACCATCACCTTGCTGATGCCCAGTTTTGACATCAACAATGTGAGCGCCACGGAAGTGGCCATGGACAAGCAGCTGTGGGCAGGCGCTGAATCCGGCTTCAACCTGGATGACCCGTTCCTGCTGGGATGGCACAAGCCGCTCAAGGTTCTGCTGAAAACGGATCCCAAGACGGGACAGCCCATGGAGCCCACATACGCCTACGTTTACGAGAAGGGCACGACGTTCCCCGGAGGCGTGCTTCACCCCGATAACCTGGGTGGCATTGCCAAACAGCTGAGCATCGAGAAGGGTCGAATCAAGGAAGCCAGCAAGAATGTTGGTGCAGTATTTCTGGTCAAGGCTGACGAGCAGAAGCACTACTACATCGAAAATGCCACGGCAACCATGGGATGGACTCCCGAAGCAGTAGAAAAGGCCGCAGGTGATGAAAACACCCTTCACGCAGCCGCGGGAAAAACCCTGTTCGTACGGGAAGGCTGCTGGTGGTGTCATACCCTGCTGCCTGAACAAACCCAGGACTGGCAGGTATTTGGTGCTCCGCCCATGCTGGGCGACTTCAACGGCGAGTCGCCAACCGCGTTTGGTTCCGACCGTAAGGCGCCTGACCTGCTTCACGTGGGTTCGCGGAACGCTTCGAAAGAGTGGATGATGTTGCACTTCTTCAACCCGCGTCTGGTGCAGCCGCACTCGATCATGCCCCGTTTTGATTATCTCTGGGGCCCTGTGGATGCCAACGGAAAGAAGATCGATTTTCCGAAGTGGCGAGCAGAGTACAACGAATATCGTGAAGGCAAGCGCATTACGCCGCCCGAGGTTCCGATGTACGCACGCAACAGCGAAATTCGCAGCCTGATCGACTTTGTGCTGACGCTGAAGTAACAGGGCATTCGGGACTAACAGAACGACTTGCGATCCGGAACAGCGCTTCAGCGTTCCGGCATCGCAGAAACAAGGGGGATTTACGCATGTCATGGAGATTTGATGCACCGCTGGTGACGTTGTCTGATGACGCCACCACCAAGAAAAATGAAACCTTGTGGGAAACCGAAATGCTCGGCGGGCTCACAGAGGACAACAATCCAGTGCCGGCACCCGTAGTCTGGCTCGTGTTCCTTACTGTCATGACTGCGTTTTGCGTGACATTCCCGTTGTGGGGTCAGCGCCCGACCGCAGCCTTGTATGCGCCCTACGTGAATTCCATGGACAAGCCTGAAGTGCTGGCTGCAAAGGATGACGCGGAGGCCATGCAAAGAATCGTGGCCATGAACAAAGGGACATCGAATGACGCATTGCTTGAGCGCCACCCCCTGACGATGGACGATCTGCGTCTCATCAAGGACCAGGTCAAGGCGCTTGAAGCAAAACACGTTGACTTGCGCGACTACACCGTAGTGGGTGACCACGTGGTTATTGCGAACTTCGAAGGCAATTACCGTCCTGACGGAACCCGGATTCGCCAGCAACCCTGGTGGGACAAGGGCTACACCATTGACGTGTTTTACCTGTCCTACTTCTTCCTGGCCGTGTTCCTCATGATCAAGCGCCTTCCGCCCACCGCCTGGCAGCCGCGCCATGGACATGGCGCCAGCCACTGAGTGAAGCCAGTCGCCAACTTATCGGAGCTTACTGAATTATGATGATCGATCTGGATTACGGCCCGCTGGCCATCTTGTTGCCGCTGAGCATTGCGTTCATTGCGCCATTTATCTACAGTTTCTTTGTGGACAACTACGACAAGAACAAACCCCACATCAAGAGCTGATTGGGTCTAGATGCGGTTTGGGCAAAACAGCATGCCACACCCCCGCGGTGTGGCATGCGTTTTTTGAAAAAGCCAAAGTTCAAGCGAGTCAGCGGTAATTTTTTCTGTGTTCTATAATTTATTTACGTGGCAGGTAGTGAATTCCCTTTGGGTAGCGTACGGAACAAGCTCCAGGCTTGATTTGAGCATTGAAGGGATGCGCAGCCAGCGGTTTAGCGTTGGCGTCTTCATATTCCTGCTGATAGGCATAATGGTTTTCTGCGGCATTATTTATGCTGTGCTGCGTGGCGAACATGCTCCTAAAACAATGAAAACGGGGGAGAAATTCATGTTTGCAGCCATTATCATGGGGGTTGTCGTGGCCGTTGTATTCGGTGCCACGCAAATGCTTTCCGGATATCTATTTTGATGAAGACTGGACTGAACCTTCAGACAGGGACAAGCTCTAAAACTGACAATGGGTTATAAGGGGGCATGATGAGCTTTCTAGATTCGCTGGGTGATGGCTGGACCATCTATCTTTGGCTGGTGGTAGGCGCGCTGATCATTGCAGCCAGTATCTATGGCATTCGCTGGGCGGCAAAGAATGAGCAATTTGATGAAGACATCAAGTATCTTGTTTTCAGTGAGTCTGACAAGGACAAGATGTCACCCGAAGAATACGCCAAGAGTAGGGAAGTCCTGGCTGCGCAGGAAGCCAGCCGTGAGCGCGTGCTGAAGGCGCAGGCCGAGGAGCGCAATCAGGCAGCATGAAACGCGGCGAGAAGGTGGTCCTGCTACTCATGGCTGTCATGGTGGTGGGCGTGATGGCACGTAACTGGTGGGTGGGTAGGGGACAGGGGGTAAGAGACCGGACGATCCCTTTCTACACAACAGCCACTCCTGCGCTTGCAAAGCAGGGTGCTGAACTCTATCGCCAGAATGAATGTAGGCAATGCCACTCGCTGTGGACAGTTCGCAACATGATGGAATCAGTGCCAGCACCTGCATTGGATGGAATTGGCTCACTGCATGATGAATCCTGGTTTTTTCGGTACTTCTCTGCAAAGAATCCACAGGAAATCATTCCAAGCCGGTTAAAGCCAGAATACCGGATGCCCTCTTACGCCTCATTGCCGGAAACCGACCGGCATGTCCTTGCCCAATACATGGCCAGCCTTAAAGTGCAGGACTGGTACCTGGCGGATACACGCAAGGCAGAATACGAGAAACTGACCGGAAAAGAGTACCACCCATGAAAGCAGCAGCTGGACCAAACAACAACCGGCTAACGCAGGCGGTGGTGGCCGTCATCATGGCCGCGGTTCTGAATCATTTTGGTGATCGTCTGCTGGGTGTCCGGATTGAAGTATTTACCGGAGGTATTGGCTATTTCAGCGGCCTTTGGGTGATGGATGTCTTCCTCCTGCCATTTGTCTCCGGAATAGTGGTGGCCATTCTCTTTGGCAAGGGGGCCAAGTGGTTGTGCTATCTGCCGCCGCTTATCGTGCGCGGCGTCAGCTATTTTGAAGTGGCCAGCCGAGGCAATCTGCCGCCAGGGCATGCTTTGCTGCCACTGGGATGGTGGGGTTTTTTCGTCATCCTGGTAATGGAGTCAGCAATGATTGGCGCTATTCTGGGTGAAGTGATGATCAAGCGGACCTATGGACGCCGACCCCGTCACATGGTCTACAAAGACAGCCCTTCCAAAAATCGCGGACCGGAGGCCTGAATCAGTGGGCGTGAGAGAGGTTCGTCCGCCGACACCGGAGGAGCGGCAGCGCCGCAAGCACTATCTTTACGCCACGCTGGTCACTTGTATTGTGCTGGTCATGATCGGCAGCACGCTCCATGTGATCAGACTGGGGGCTGGACGCATGGAAGACATGCGAAAAATGGCATCCTATGACCTCAAGGAAGAAAGTGCGCGGGTGCGTGCAGCTGGTGAAGACATCACCTTGCAGGAAAAACACGAGGCAGGCCGTTCGGCCAACAAGGGTTATACAGTTGTCGAAGCCGACCGATTGCTGAGCCGCGAGCAATGGGAAGACCTCGAAACCATGGTTGTCATCCCAGGCGGGCCTTTCTCCATGGGTACCGATCTTGACCGCGCCGACGTGCAGGACAAGCCGGCACATCGTGTGGTGCTCAAGGCCTATTCCATCGATAAATACCCTGTCACCAACGCACAATATGCACGGTTTATTGCTGCCACCGGACACAGGCCCCCGCTCAACTGGAAAAACGGACGGATTCCTCATGGTGAACTGCTATATCCGGTGACCATGGTGACATGGTACGACGCATCGGCTTACGCAAAGTGGGCACACAAGCGACTGCCTACGGAAGCTGAATATGAAAAGGCGGGGCGCGGGACGGATGGCCGTCGTTGGCCTTGGGGAAACAAGATGGAGCCTGATCGGCTCAACACGTATTACAACGTCGGATCAGCCAGTAATGTGGGAAGTTTCCCGCGTGGGGCAAGCCCTTATGGCGTCATGGATCTGGCGGGCAATGTGGACGAATGGATGGCTGATGATTTCCTGCCTTACGTGGGCTCCAAGGCCCCTCATGAACTGTTCCAGGGGAAAGTGGCGGTCGTCAGCACGGCACAGGATCGCGAAATGAAAATTTCTGACCAGCGGATCGTCAATCGAAATTACAAAGTGCTGCGTGGCGGGTCATGGAAAAGTGATCCTTTTTCCACTTCTCTATTCCATCGGGATTACTCCTTTGCCAATTACGCCTCTGACTTTTACGGCTTTCGCTGTGCCAGCGATGTCGTGAAACAACCCCATTCGCCATGAAACCGATGACATTTTTTCGGCTGCTTCCGCTTCTCGGGCTCACTGCAGGCCAATGCTTCGCTTTTGACAGCTATCGGTACCTGCACGTCACAATTGACACGCCCTGGAGTATTTTTCTTTTTCTCCTGATTGGAATTTTTGCTCCGTTCATCCTGATGGGAGTGCTGGTTTGGCGGTATTCCGAGCTTAAGCCCAAAAAGCCGGAATCCACTGACAATTCAAAGGATGCGTCTGAATCATGAGAGCCGCAATTTGGCGCCATCTGCAAGCCTGGATGCTTGGACTGGCAATCTGTTGTTCCTTTGTCAGCGTGGCGCACGCAGCCAATCAGCCCCAGGATGTGAATGGGGTTCAGGTGCTGGAGGCTTTTGACAAACAACAGTCCCAGAAAGTCGATTCTGCAGCTGCCATAGGCGACAAGAAAAAACGTCTCATCATGTTCCTTCTGGGCATCCCTCTGCTGGTGCTGCTGCTGACCACAGGTGCAGTAGGAATTGCCATGGGAGTTTTCGGTAAACCCCTGTTCCTGGTCCACATGATCCTTGCAGGACTTACGATGACACTGGCCATCGTGCATGTCATTGTCGGACTTGTTTGGTTTTATCCATTCTGAAGTGAATTCACTCCTCCGCTCTGGCCTCTGCAGGGGTGAGGTTGCAGCGGCGATCCTGTATGGGCTTTCCGGCCTTGTCGGAGTTTCCTACGAGATTCTGTGGGCCCGTATGCTGACCTTGCAGTTTGGTGTGAGCGTATTTGGTGTGGTCATTACGGTGGCTGCATTTATGGCGGGTTTGGGAATGGGCAGCCTGGCCATGACCAGCGGGGCTCACCGGATCAGACGCCCGATGCTGTGGCTGGCGATACTGGAGGGTGCTGTTGCCGTATTTGCGTGGGCGCTTCCCTCCGCAACCCCTATCCTGGGAGCCGGCTTCGATGCGGCGGCAGTCCGGATGTCTCCCATCGCCTGGCAGACCTTCATGGCCGGCGCCTCGTTTTTGTTGCTGACCGTCCCCGCGTTTGCACTGGGTGCGGGATTCCCGCTCCTGATGCGGTCTGTTTCCCATTCCGGATCAGCGCTGGGTCTCTTCTACGGGATCAATACCCTGGGGGCTGTGGCGGGGGCCCTCTTGCCGTTGGTGCTCCTGCCTTCGCTGGGATGGGCTGCAGCGCTGCGAACCACGGCCATGTTAGGTCTCGCAGTGGCAGTGGGCTGGGCAGTCCTTCTGCGATGGCGTGCATCAAACAAGGCGGATAGCAGAGAGCAGCGTCCACGAAACGTTTGGCTGGTGACCTACGGCGCAGTGGGTGCGGTGAGCCTGGTACTTGAAATTGCCTGGACCCGGCTTTTCAGCCTTGTCATGCTGCGCACGGAATATGTGCTGGCTCTGATTCTCGCGGCGTTTTTAAGTGGCATTGGCCTGGGCAGCCTTTTGGCTTTCCGCACCCATCGCGCTGGTTGGGCTCGCGCCTTGCCATGGTTGGCTTCAGGCAGCATTTTGATCAGCCTGGCTTTGTTGCCGTCATTTTCATCCTGGATTGAACGCTCGAATTGGGCATCGCTGGCAACTGCACTTGTTGCGCAGGGAGGCGTACTGCTTTTGCTGACGTTGCCAACAACTTTGGTACTGGGTGCATGGCTTCCGATCCTGGCGCGCCAGTCCGGGGGCGGCGGTCTGTGGTTATACGGTGCCAATGCACTGGGTGGCGCGGCAGGTTCTGCCGCAGCCGGTTTTGTTCTTATCCCGTTTCTTGGCACTTCAGCCACGCTGGTTTTGGCCGCCTGGAGCCTGCTGTGTTTGGGGCTTTTCTGGAACAGGCCGCTGAGTCGCTGGATGGCGTTTCCGGTCCTCATGATGGCATTCGCCTCATTTCGTCTGGTTTCCTTTCCTGCTGCGGAATCATTGCTTCCGCAAGCCCTTGCAGGTAGCAGGGACCTCTATCGCTATGAAGACGCGGTAGCCATGACCCAGGTTGTGGAGCTGCCCAATGGGCAGCGACTGCTGTTGACAGACTTGCAGCGCCGCGATGCCTCAACTGAAGCAACAGCCGTGTACGTCCAAGCCAACCAGGCTCGCCTGGCATTGCTGCTCCATCCGGCACCGCACAAGGTTCTTTTCCTTGGTCTTGGAACCGGCATTTCAGCCATGGGCTCCCTGCCGTATCCCGGCCTGAAACGAACGGCTGTAGAGCTGTCCCGTGGTGCCATACTTGCGGCCAGGCTATGGTTTGCTCCGCTCAATGGATCTGTCCTGGCACATACCGAAGTGCGTCAGGACGATGCACGGCATTTTTTGAGCGCGAGCCAGGACCGCTACGATGTCATTGTTGGCGACCTGTTTCATCCGGACCTGGCCGGGGTCAGTTCATTGCTGTCCGTGCAGCAATTCCGCCGGGTGAGAAGCCATCTGGCAGATCGCGGCATCTTTGTGCAATGGATCGCATTAAACCAGTTTGATTCCGAGTCGCTTGCCATCGTGTTGCGCAGTTTCCGCGATGCATTTCCCCAGGGCCAGCTTTTTCTGGACGGCATGCATTTGGCGCTTGTGGGGCCAAAGGGCGTATGGGAAGGTGCCCGTGCAGTATCGGACAATCTGGATCGCCTGAGCGCCCAGCAACGCCAGGAAGCAACGGCAGGCGAGGGCGAAATGACCTGGCTGGGGCGCTACTGGGGTCCAATACCGGCAAGTCACGGCGTGGAACAGGATGAATGGGCTCCCCAGATTGAGTTCCGGTTGCCGCGGTTGCGCTATGGGGCAGGAGGTGACCTTGCAGGGGTTCTTGAGCGGCTGGTTGCTTTCCGTCCCGGCGTTGATTCGGCACGGAGCATGCTGGGTATTACTCCTGCACAAAGGGAAAAATTCGAACGGGCCTACATCGGCACTGAATTGCTGGTGCGTAGCTGGATTGCAGCGCTGAATGGGCAACCGGGACAGTCAGACCGCCTGATGGGCATGGCCTTTGAAGCCAATCCGAAGGACCGCTGGACTGCCTACGCGCTTTCCGACCAGATGCTGGCTCATCTGGACGGAGCGGTATCGCGGGGACTGGACCGCGAACAGGCACTACTCAAACTGCAGCGAATCAATCCCTGGTCGCCGGAAATCCTGCGTGCCCTGTGGCATGAACAGGAACGGCGGCATGAGCCTGCGGCCGAATCCACCCGTTTGCAACTGTTGACCCTCAGCCCACTTGACCGGGAAGCCCAGTCAGCGAAAAATTGACCTGTTATGACGCCTTCAGCCCAATGTTTCAGATGACATGACCTCCCTGTCGACAACCATGCCGAACTACCACTGGAAGCGGCGCACAGCGCAGGCGCTTTCCGTGCTGCTGGCAATTCTGGTGCCGGCTACCGGGCTTTTTCGCATCGATCCGGGCGCTGGGGCCCTGGTAATCCTCGACCGGCAAGTCTGGTTTGCGGATTTTTTCCTGATTGCCGGCCTCTGGATTATGTTGCTGAGCGCCCTGGTCATGCTTTATTCCATTGCAGGCACGGTGTTTTGCGGATGGGTCTGCCCGCAGAACATCATGGCCGAATGGGCAAACCACATGACGCACAAGCTTCTGGGTAAGCGTGCAGAAGTGAGTCTGGAAGGGGATGCGCCCATCGTGGCTCCTACCAAGAACAAGGCGCTCAACTGGACCTTGCTTGCCTTGGCCTTTCTGGGGGCCTCACTGTTTTTTGGTCTGATTCCCCTGTTTTATTTTTACCCGCCAGCCACTGTATGGTCCTTTGTGACCTGGCGTGCCGATCCCCGGCTTGCCGGATCCTTGCACTGGATCTATGCGGTGTTTGTGCTGATCATTTTTATCGACATTGCCGTCATACGGCATTTCTGGTGCCGGTTTGCCTGTGTTTATCGCGTTTGGCAGCATAGTTTCCGTACCCGCCAGACCCTGCATGTGCGATACGACACCACCCGTTCCGCCGAATGTGAAAAGTGCAATTATTGCGTCACTTCCTGTTTCATTGACATTGACCCCCGTAAAACAGATATCTACGACAGTTGCATCAATTGCGGCGAATGCATCGACGCCTGCAACCGGTTGCATGCAAAAAAGCAGGAGCCGGGGTTACTCCGGTTTGAGCTTGGCGAAAGAAAGGAGAAGCGGGAGGCGCGGATCAATTTTCGCAACAATGCTGTGTCATTGACTTCCCGCAGCAGCTGGATGGCTGTGATTGCCGCCCTGGGACTGTCCCTGTTTGCCTGGGGACTATTGAGCTGGGAGCCTTTGCACATGTCAGCCTACCGGGCAGAAAGCCAGGCCAGCAGAGCCAACCTGGACTACCGCATCGAGCTGGTAAACAAGCGTTATCGTCCCGACACGGTCGATTTGTCCATCCAGGGGCTGAACACGGCAGATTACAAGCTTTCCGAGTCGCACGTGGAGCTTCCTCCGGCAGGTCGTATTTCAATCATTCTGAGCCTTTCGGATCGACTGCCTCACGGACTCCATTCTTTTAACATTCAAGCGATGTCCCCGGACGGTTGGCACAGCCAATTTCCGATTCAGCATTTTTCAGAACAGCGACAAGGGCAATGACATCATGGCAGAGCAAGAGGAACCCCGGCGCTTGTTGGGAGAGGTAGAGTCCCGCTGGGGAGAGCAGGATGCTGCACACTTTGGCTATGGTTCTGACGAAGAGCGGAAAGCCAAGCGTGGCCTGGAAGACTGGGAGTTGGTGGAAAAAATTCCGGAATCGCAGAAGCCTGTTCCCTACTGGTTTTTTGCGGTGGTGCTGGTTGTCCTTTTGGTGGGAATTGGCCTGGCTTTCCCTTTCTGGGGTTTGCGTCCAGGACAACATCACGACTGGCTCGACTGGGGTTTCGCCATTGCACTGGCTTACATCAGCGTAGCCGGGTATTTTGTTTATTTCATGGTGCGCATGTACGGTTCATCTCGTGTCGGGCGACTGGATTCAGACCCGGAAGCACACCAACAGCAAAAGGAGCCTCCCGCTTCATGAAACGAAAAACCCTTTTGCTGGCGGCTGTTTTTTCCTGCATGGCCCTGTCCGGTTGCGGCGAAGAGCATACTGCGGACACGGTGTCCCAGCATTGGCAGGATCTGGACATCCACGTGGAGACAAGACCCAGCCCTCCGGTGGTCGGCATGGACGAATTCCTGGTAATCGTGACCCGGTCTCACGGCCAGCCAGGCTGGGATTGCCTGGTGGACATCAGAACATCTGATGGCGACCCCTGGAAGCAGGCCATTCAGGACGGACGAGTCGGAGTTTACCGACGAGCGGCGCTGGTTGAGCTGGGAGAACGATCCGTGATTCAGGTACAAATTCGTCGACAGGACAACGACAGCAGCACCGTGTTGCGTTTCCCCCTGGTCAATCTGGGCGGGAAGTCTTGACGGGAGAGCCGTAGAGCAGCGTCAGAAGTACGTTTGAGAAGTAGACCATGAAACCCACCGCCATGCAGGTTCCTGCAATGGCGACAATGGGGCCATACCACCGATGGGCTGCAGTCATGGCCACGCGGTCATGCAACATCAGGTAGCCTTCCCAGGAGCCAAATACCATCTGAGTCGTGTAAAAGCTGTAGACGCCCACGGCCATCCACCAGAAGGAATGCTGGAGCAATCGCCGGGAGTACAGGGCTTTGCCGCTCAGGATCGGAATGAGGTAGTAAGTAACCCCCATGGCCAGCATGACCACGCCGCCCACCAGATTCATGTGGGCATGGGCCAACGGATCAATCATGTGTCCGGGACCGCCGTAAGGGCTGCCTATGGAATCAAGCCAAGCCCGTATGGGAGGAAACACCTGGAGCATTCCATGCATGGCGCCGATAAACAGGGACAGTGCAGAAACCAGGAAAAACTTTACCAAAAGACGATTTTCAGAAGCGGGTGTCATGAAAATGCCAAAAAACACCCCCGATTTTCGTCGAGGGTTATTTCATCAGATACTTCAGGAGGGGCGATTTTCCTTAAAAGTCCATCGCCCAATGGGGGAAAGCTCGTTACTGCTTGTTGTTCTTCTCGACGAGGCCGATTCCCATGCTGCCCAGATTCCAGGACACGATAATACCGCCCACAAACAGGATGATGGGAACCAGCATGAACCCCTTGTCCATAATTTCCATTTTACAACCCCCTCATTTCTTTGGTGATTTTAGAATATAACGCCCAACCCCGACCACTAGCAGGTCTACCGATGGTACCAAATGGGCGCATGCAAGGCAAACCGGGGCCTGCTGTGTCGGTGATTGAGCAAAGCTGACCGCTGGGCTAAACTGGGTCACCCACCGCAAACACATTAAAACAGGGGAGGAAGCAACATGCTCAGAGCACTGGCGCTTTTGGCGTGGCTCGGCGCCATGGGGGTATGGGGAGTGGCTCAAGCGGCAGGAACCATGCGGGACTGCGCCGAGTGTCCGGAAATGGTGACCGTGCCGGCCGGCAGTTTCATGATGGCGGGGGCCAGCGGCAACCATAAGGTGACCTTTTCCCGGCCGTTTGCACTGAGTTCCACGCTGATTACCCAAGCCCAGTGGAAAGCCATCATGGGCAAGAACCCCAGTGAATTTAAAGACTGTGGCAGCGCCTGCCCCGTGGAAAATATCAGTTGGGATGACGCTCAGATTTTCATCCTCAAGCTCAATGCCAAGACGGGCAAGCACTACCGCCTACCCACTGAATCGGAGTGGGAGTATGCATGCCATGCAGGGACCGTTGCCACCTATTGCGGGGGAAACAATCTGGACGAATTGGCGTGGTACGAAGGGAACAGCGGCAACAGGCCCCATTCCGTCGGGACCAAGAAACCCAATGCCTGGGGTTTGTACGACATGAGCGGGAATGTCTGGGAGTGGGTTGAAGATTGCTACCATGAAAATCTCGATAAAGGCCCTGTCAACGGTGCCGCTTGGGAGCAGAGTACCTACCCGCAATTTACCGATACCTGCCTCTCCCGAGTTTTGCGAGGAGGGTCGTGGCACAATGCCCCGCAGGACGTGGCGGCAACACGGCGCAGCGCCGATGACCCGTCCGTGAGAGTACATAGCGTCGGCTTCAGGCTTGCACGATCCCTGTGAAACAGCAGCGTCTTCTGGTTTGGGCAACCATAGCGGCGGCGTTCCTGCTGTTGGGTGGAGCCTGGTGGCTGGCCCGGGAAGGCAAGCATTCGATCCCGACCTTGAGCCCGTCGGTTCAGCTCATGGAAGGGGGGCAGCCGTTGCCCCAGTTCAAGCTGGAGTCCACGACAGGCCCTTTAACAAACGATAACCTGCGTGGACGCTGGACTTTCCTGCTGTTCGGCTATACCCATTGTCCAGACGTTTGCCCCACCAGCCTTTCCCTGTTGGCCTCCGTGGTCGACCATCTGCAGGGCCACGTCAGGGAACTGCCTCAGGTCATCTTTGTTTCTGTGGATGCACCCCGGGATACATTGTCTGTGCTCCATCAATATGTGCCCGCATTCCATCGTGGTTTCATCGGTGCCACGGGCAGCGACAATGCCTTGAAACCGTTTACGCGGGACCTGGGGCTTTACTATGTGCGCAATACGGAAGAGGCTGGAGGTGCAGGGGAGGGGGGCTACAGCGTGGATCACACCAGCTCGATTTTTCTGATTGCACCAGACACTCGCCTGCGAGCGGTATTCCAGGCATCGTCCGAGGCAAAGCAGATGGCTTCGGATGCCGAAGCCATCATCAACCGCTAATCGACCTTCGTCCAGCGCTCCTCAACCATATCCGCCGCATCACTGAAAATGTCTCGATAAGAAACGTAAACAGCTGCAACAATGGTAGGAACGGCCATCATGAACAGCAGGATGCCCAATGGGGGTACGGCAAATGCAGTCATGATCACAGCAGCCAGTACGGCACCCATGCCCACCGTAAAAGCCAGGAAAGGCAACGTATTCTGGATGCAGGCTTTGCCGCTCAGGGAAAGGGCACGTCCGGTGGAAATATCCGTAAACACCAGCAGTGCAGGAGCAAACCACCCCATCATCAGCAGTACCATCTGAATCACGGAAACCGTAAGGAACATCGGAGTCAGTTCCGATGCCAGTAGCTGGAGCTGCTCCATATTTCCGCTGCCATCCATCGACAGGCTTTGCAGTTCCACCATGCGTTGGCCACCCCAGACGATCAACAGGGTGCTCAAAAGCAATTCGCTCAAGACATTGACTCCGCCCAGCGTGATCAGTCTGCCGGGTTTATGGCGAAATCCTGCAAAAAGATGGCTGGCCTTCATCGACCGCCCCTGATCGATTTCACGGCATCCCGCCATCAATCCGGCAAAGAAAATGGGCAGCATCAGGGAAAAAAGGATGGGCCCGATCACGATCAGGAAGCTGCAAAAAACTGTGAATGCAAACCAGAGGGAGATGGCTTTCATCCAGCCGAAAGGGCTTTGGAAAACCAGCTTGAATCCTTCGGATATCCAGAGAAAACCACGGACGAAAGGGACGCGGCGGGTTTGGATCATAGGGGCCAGGCACTTGGGTTGTGAACGTGATGACGGAGAATGCGCTCAAACCAGCTGGGGTCGTGAGGATGGATGATTTCCCCTGGGCGTGGCAGATGCAGGTCGAACAGACGTGACAACCAGAAGCGGAGTGCTCCAGCACGAAGCATCACAGGCCAGGCGGCCTTTTCTGTTGCCGTGACAGGGCGTCGGGCGTTGTAGGCGCCCACCAGCGCCTGAACCCGCTGAGGGTCCAGGGAAGCCTGCGCCGTCATGCACCAATCATTGACAACGATGGCCAGATCATAAAGCCATGCATCGGTGCCAGCAAAATAAAAGTCGATCACTCCGCCGACCCGCTCGCCATCGAACAGCACATTATCTCGAAAGAGATCGGCATGAATGGCGCCACGGGGAAGTTCGTCCGAGCGATGCCGGGACTGGTAGGACAGCTCTTCGTCCAGCAGGGCATTTTGCTGCTCGTTCAGAAACGGGCGCACCCGGGCTGCCGTGGCAACCCACCAGGCCGGTCCACGCGGATTGTGCAAGGTTCCTGCATAATCCACCGCTGACTTGTGCAGGGTTGCCACGAGGTCTCCAAAAACGGCGCAATGGGCCACCCCGGGAGTCATTTGTGATTGCCCGCTAAGGCGGGTGACGAGGCTTGCAGGCTTACCGCACAACATGGCGAAAAACTGACCGTTCTGATCCGGAATCGGGCGAGGGCACGGAATCCCACGGCGGGCCAGGTGATCCATCAGGCCCAGATAATAGGGCAGTTCGGAAGGCTGCAGCTTTTCAAACAGGGTCAGTACGAAGCGTCCCTGTGTGGTTGTTACAAAATAATTGGTATTTTCGATGCCGGCGGCGATTGCATTTTGTTCCAGTAGCAGGCCGACATCGTATTGGGTCAGCCACGCGCTGAGGTCGTCGTGGGAAACGGGAGTAAAAACAGCCATGGGTCGTAGTGAAGGATCAGAATCGGAGAATCACCCAGCGCGGCACACGCAGTGGAGGACCTGAAGCATCGTAGCGATGCCAGACATTGTCCCCCAGTTCGTCGACCAGATAGTATGGAGGCCCCACTTTCGGGATGACCTTGATCTTGTAAAGTCGACCGTTCATGCGATATTCCTCGAAAGTCGCTTTGTCACGTTCGACAATGGTGACCTCAGGTTCCTGGGCAGGGGCCTGGGATTGTGCCGACGGCAGATCCGGACCATATTCAGGAGGAGGCGGTGCGTCGGCAGGTGGGGGCAGGCCATCCGGGCGGGCAGCAAAACCCGTCAGGGGGCATAGCAAAAGGATCAGGGCCAGGCGGCGAGTGTAAAATCTCATGGCCCAATTCTAACAGTCCCGCCCCTCGGCGTATATTCGAACCCCTCCGAAAGACCCACTGCCGACAATTTCAGAATGATCGCCGAACCTGACGTCAGGTCTTGAGGGCCCGCCAGCCAATGTCGGTGCGAAATTGCATGCCGGAAAAGCGGACTTGTTCCACGCGGGCGTATGCCCTCTGGCGCGCGATCCGTAAGGTGTCGCCGAGTGCGGCAACGCAAAGTACGCGACCGCCTGCAGTGACGATTTGCTCGCCGGACTGGATTGTGCCCGCATGAAAAACGTGAGTATCGCCATCGTCCGGCCCCAGTCCTGATATGGGGTCGCCCTTGCGCGGTGACTCAGGGTAACCTGCGGCGGCAAGGACCACCCCAATCGCAGGGCGGCGGTCCCATTGGGCCTCGACCTGGCCCAACCGGCCTTCGACTGCGTGTTCCAGAAGCATCAACAGGTCTGTCTTGAGTCGCATGAGAATGGGCTGGGTTTCAGGATCCCCCATGCGGCAATTGAATTCCAGTGTTCGGATGCCACCCTGTGCGTCGATCATCAGGCCGGCATAAAGAAAGCCGGTATAGGGCAAGCCGTCCTGCTTCATGCCCTGGATGGTGGGCATGATGACTTCCCGCATGATGCGGCCATGCAAGGCTGGGGTGACCACAGGAGCCGGGGAGTAAGCCCCCATTCCCCCCGTGTTCGGGCCGGAATCGCCATCCAGCAGGCGTTTGTGGTCCTGGCTTGTGGCCAAGGGCAGTACGTTCTGGCCATCGGCGAGTACGATGAAACTGGCTTCTTCCCCTTGAAGAAATTCCTCGATCACCACACGGTGCCCAGCGCCGCCGAAGGCGCCTGCCATCATGTCGGACACGGCCCGGTGGGCCTCGTCCAGGGTTTGTGCAACGACAACCCCTTTGCCGGCAGCCAGGCCATCTGCCTTGATGACGATCGGCGCCCCCGTTTTTTCGAGATAGGCATGGGCTTCGGCTTCGTCTTCAAAGCTTTCATAGGCTGCAGTGGGAATTCCGTGGCGGACCATGAATCGTTTGGCGAAGTCTTTGGAGACTTCAAGCTGTGCGGCTGCCTGGGTGGGGCCAAAAATGGGCAAGCCTGCGGCACGGAAAGCATCCACGACTCCAGCCGCAAGGGGAGCTTCAGGGCCAACCACCGTCAGTCCGATGGCCTCTGCGCGGGCGAATTCAACCCAGGCAGCGACATCATGCAGATCAACGTTGTACAGCCCCTCTTCACGGGCTGTTCCTGCGTTGCCGGGTGCCACATAAACGCGCGATACCTTGGGAGATTGGGAGAGTCGCCATGCCAGGGCATGTTCCCGCCCTCCCGAACCGATAACCAGGATTTTCATGCGAACCTCAGTGACGAAAATGGCGGAGGCCTGTAAACACCATGGCAATGCCGTGTTCATCTGCTGCCGCGATCACTTCCTGATCCTTCAGGCTGCCGCCGGGCTGAATGATGGCGGTGATACCGGCTTCTGCGATGACGTCAAGGCCGTCGCGGAACGGGAAAAAAGCATCGGATGCCGCGACGCTGCCCTTGAGCGGGAGTCCCGCATCTTCAGCCTTGCGGCGGGCAATGCGGGTGCTGTCAACGCGACTCATCTGACCGGCGCCAATGCCCAGGGTTTGGCCATTGCTGCAGAATACGATGGCATTGGACTTGACGAAGTGAGCCACATGAAAAGCCATGCGCAGGTCAGCCATTTGCCGGGGGCTGGGCTGTGCCTTGGTCACCACACGCAAGGAGGATTCCGCGAGTGAAGCCGTGTCAGGCGTCTGGACCAGAAGGCCTCCACCCACGCGTTTCATGTCCCAACCGTTGTGACCTTGTCCCAAGGGAATCTGGAGAACCCGAATGTTGGGTTTGGTGCCCAGAATTCGCAGGGCATCCGGCGTAAAGTCTGGAGCAATCAGCACTTCAACAAACTGGTTGAGCAGCCGGTCTGCCGCAGGGCCGTCCACGGTGCTGTTGAAAGCGATAATTCCGCCAAAGGCAGACGTGGGGTCGGTGTCGAAAGCGCGTTGATAGGCTTCTGACGGAGTACCGCCCAAGGCGACACCGCATGGATTGGCGTGCTTCACAATGACGCAGGCCCCGCTGTCCAGACTGCGAACACAGTCCCAGGCGGCATCGCTGTCGGCAATGTTGTTGTAGGACAGTTCCTTGCCCTGCAGTTGCCGGTATTGGGCAAATACACCTTCGCCTGGTCGGGGTTCGCGATAAAAAGCACCGGATTGATGGGGGTTTTCTCCGTAACGCAGCGATTGTTGCTTGGCAAACGTCAGGTGCAGCCGTTCGGGATAGCCGTCAAATTGGTCACCCGCTTCCACGCCTGAAAGATAGTTGGCTATGGCACCGTCATACTCTGCCGTATGGGAAAACGCCTTGACTGCCAGTCTGAAGCGGGTGGCGTCGGAAAGATCGCCCTTGTGCTTTTTCATTTCCGACAGGACCGGCTTGTAGTCAGACGGGTCGGTCAGCACAGCCACATGGCGATAGTTTTTCGCACCCGAACGCACCATGGCAGGCCCGCCGATATCGATGTTTTCGATGGCGTCCTCCAGGGTGCAATCCGGGTGGGCAATGGTTTCGCGGAACGGGTACAAATTGACTACCACGAGATCGATCGGGGCGATGCCGTGCATGGCCATGGCTTCCGTGTGGCTGCGCAAATCCCGACGACCCAGGAGGCCGCCATGGATTTTGGGGTGCAATGTTTTGACCCGGCCATCCAGAATTTCCGGAAACCCTGTGAAATTGGATACTTCGATCACGGGTATCCCGGCATCCCGCAGCAGGCGCGCCGTGCCGCCTGTGGAAAGAATTTCAATTTTCAGATGGTGCAGCGCCTTTGCGAATTCAACGGCGCCCTGCTTGTTGGAAACGCTGATCAGTGCACGCTGTATTGTCATTTCACGCCGTAGTGCTGCATTTTTTTTCGTAATGTATTTCGATTGATTCCAAGGATTTCGGAAGCGCGTGTCTGGTTCCCTGCCGTGTGGGAGAGCACCACTTCAAGGAGGGGCTTTTCAACGCTGCTGATGACCAGGTCATGAACGTTGGAACACTTTTCGCCATCCAGGTGATTGAAATATTCCGTGACCAGGCGTCGAACGCAGGCGGACAGTTCGGGTTCGGATTGACTCATGCTGCCATGGCCTCGCTTGCCGATTCGGTTTCGTACTGAAGGCGCTGACCCTGGGACAGCAACTCATCGAAGAAGGCATTTACCGCCTGATGCTGCTCGGTCACGGTCTGGAGCTGGTTCATGGCATGACGGAATGCGGCAGAGCCCTTCAGGCCGCGGGTATACCAGCTGATGTGCTTGCGAGCGACGCGCACCCCGGTTTCCAGGCCATAAAAAGCGTAAAGGTCTTCCAGATGCTGGTTCAGCACACGATGGATTTCGCTCACTTCCGGCGGCGGCAACAAGTTGCCGGTAGTCAAGTAATGCTCGATTTCCCGGAAAATCCAGGGACGTCCCTGGGCTGCGCGTCCGATCATGAGGCCATCAGCTCCGGTGAGCTCCAAAACCTGACGCGCCTTTTCAGGGCTGGTGATGTCCCCGTTGGCCACGACCGGAATGCGAATGGATGCCTTTACGGCAGCGATGGTTTCATATTCCGCTTCGCCGGTGTAACCGCAAGCACGGGTACGGCCGTGAATCGCCAGCGACTGGATCCCACTTTCTTCGGCAATCCGGGCGACAGTGAGGGCATTGCGGTGGGAGCGATCCCAGCCGGTACGGATCTTGAGTGTCACGGGCACGGGCACGGCCGACACCACTGCTTCCAGGATGCGCTGCACCAGGGGTTCATTCTGCAGCAATGCCGAACCAGCCATCACATTGCAAACCTTCTTGGCGGGACAGCCCATGTTGATGTCGATGATCTGAGCGCCCTGATCCACGTTATAGCGTGCCGCTTCGGCCATCATGGCGGGGTCGGCGCCTGCAATCTGTACCGATTTGGGCTCTACTTCCCCTTCGTGATTGGCGCGGCGCCTGGTCTTCTCCGAACCCCAGAGCAACGAGTTGGACGACACCATTTCGGATACGGCGAGACCGGCTCCCATGGTTTTGCACAGCTGGCGGAAGGGGCGGTCGGTGACCCCGGCCATGGGCGCAACCATGAGGTTGTTTTTGAGGTGGTAGGGGCCAATCTGCATGGGACAGCAACCGAGCTGGATTGAGAGGGGGACGATTATACCGCCGAATGCCCAAGGGCCGAAACCCTAGTGGGCGGCATCCCAGTGGGGGCCGAAACCCACGTCGACCAGCAAGGGCACCGACAGCGCTGCCACACCGGACATGAGGCCGGGAAGCGCCTCCATGACCTTTTCCCGTTCTTCTTCGGGGGTTTCCAGAACCAGCTCGTCGTGGACCTGGAGGATCATCAAGCTGGAGAGTTGCTGCTCCTCCAGCCAGCGTGCCACAACGATCATGGCGCGCTTGACAAGGTCCGCTGCCGTGCCCTGAAGCGGGGCATTGATGGCCGCACGTTCTGCGCCTTGACGCCGCCCTGCGGAGCCGTGGCGCAGCTCCGGCAGCCATAAGCGTCTGCCGAAAAGCGTTTCCACATAACCCCGGGCCTGCGCCTGAGCCCTGGTTTGTTCCATGTAGCGGGCAACACCCGGGTAGCGGTGGAAATAGCGCTCCATGTACGCCTGGGCTGCGCTCCGCTCAATGCCCAGCTGGGCGGCCAAACCGAAAGCGGACATGCCATAAATCAGACCGAAGTTGATGGCTTTGGCGGCACGCCGCTGTTCCGGACTCACTTCTTCGGGAGTGGTACCGAAAATCTCGGCCGCCGTGGCCCGGTGTACATCCTGTCCCGCTCCGAAAGCTGAAAGCAGGCCAGGGTCCTGCGACAGGTGGGCCATGATCCGCAGTTCGATCTGGGAATAGTCGGCAGAAACCAGAACGCGGCCGGGGGGGGCGATGAATGCGGCACGGATGCGACGTCCCTCGGCAGTCCGCACGGGGATGTTTTGCAGGTTGGGTTCGCTGCTGGCAAGCCGTCCGGTGACTGCCACAGCCTGGGCGTAATGGGTGTGAACGCGGCCGGTTCGTGCGTTCACGCGGCGCGGCAAGGCGTCCGTATAGGTGGATTTGAGCTTGGCAAGCCCGCGATATTCCAGGATCAGCTTGGGAATAGGGTAATCCAGGGCCAACTGCTGCAGGACGTCTTCGTCTGTGGAAGGGGTGCCACTGGGTGTCTTTTTGCGCACAGGCAGATGCTGCTCCTCAAACAATACAGACTGGACCTGCTTGGGAGAGTTCAAGTTGAACGGGTGTCCGGCTGCGGCGTGGGTACGCGCTTCGAGGGCCAGCAACTGACTGCCCAGTTCGTGGCTTTGGCGTTCCAGCTGGGCCGTATCAAGCAGAACTCCGTTGCGTTCCATGCGCCAAAGCACTTGTTGGAGGGGCAGTTCGATGTCCCTGTAAATGGATTCCAGGGCAGGTTCACGGGCAATCTGCGGATACAGGACCTGATGTACCTGAAGGGTGATGTCGGCATCTTCGGCAGCGTAGGCCGTGGCACGATCAAGAGGAACCTGTTCAAAACCGATGGCGGCCGCCCCTTTGCCAGTGACATCCTGGTAAGACAGGGTTTCCCGCCCGAGGTGGCGCCTTGCCAGGCTTTCCAGATGGTGAGGCTGATGTGCCTCCAGCACATAGGACTGAAGCAATGTGTCGTGGGCAATCCCGCGCAAACTGATGCCGTGGTTGGCCAGCACATGCTGGTCGAATTTGAGATGCTGGCCAACTTTACGGGTGGCAGGGCTTTCCAGCCAGAGGCGAAGGCGTTCCAGCGTTTGTTCGCGATCAAGCTGGCCGCTGCTGTCCGGTCCGCGATGTCCAAGCGGGATGTAGGCGGCTTCGCCGGGGGTGACGCACAACGACAACCCCACCAGCTCTGCTTGCATGGGGTCGAGACCGGTGGTTTCGGTGTCCAGTGCCGTCAGTTCCGCCTGCATGATGCGGTCAATCCAGGATTCCAGCTGCTCGTTCGTCAATACGGTGCTGTAGGCGGTGGGGGGGGCTGCAGGCGTGTTTGCAGGCACCGGTTCCATTTCGCCCTCGGCGGGGGCTTCGGAAGCAGCTTCCCTTGGAATCCAGCTGCGCAGGTCATAGCGTTCGGCCAACACCCGCAAGGTGTCCTGGTCAGGGGTAGACAGGTTCAGTTGCTGGGGACCCAGAGGGAGCGGCACGTCGCAGCGGATGGTCAGCAGCCGCCGAGCCTGGGGCAGCCAGTCGAGGACGGCGCGCAGATTGTTTCCCACTGCGCCTGCCACCTCATCGGCATGGGCCATCAGAGAGTCCAGGGTGCCGTATTGCTGAAGCCACTTCAGTGCAGTTTTGGGGCCCACTTTCGCCACGCCGGGCACGTTGTCCACCGCATCGCCGATGAGTGTGAGGTAGTCGACAAAGCGTTCCGGAGGTAGCCCGTATTTTGCTGTGGCGCCTGCGGCATCCAGTTTCTCGTTGCTGAGCGTGTTGACGAGGCTGATCTGGCCATCGAGCAACTGGACAAGGTCCTTGTCGCCGCTGGAAATGACCGTACGCAGCCCGGCTTCCGTTGCCTGGCGCGCCAACGTGCCGATCACGTCATCGGCTTCCACTCCTTCAATGGCCAACAGGGGCCATCCGAGTGCCTGTACAGCCTGGTGCAGGGGCTCGATCTGGGATGAAAGATCCGGGGGCATGGGGGTGCGATGTGCCTTGTATTCAGGGTACCAGGCATCCCTGAAAGTCGGGCCACGCGCGTCGAACACGCAGGCGGCGTAATCCGGCTTATAATCCGCCAAGAGGCGGCGCAGCATGTTGAGCACCCCGAATATGGCTCCGGTGGGTTCTCCTTGCCGGTTGCGCAAATCGGGCAGGGCGTGAAAAGCCCGGTAAAGATAGGACGAACCGTCCACCATAAGCAGCAATTTTTGCGAACGATCAGTCATGCGCGCCATTATGTCAGAACTCCGGGAATCTGCAGCATCATCATGACGACACAGCTTACGCTCAACGGCAAAGTGTTTACGGTCAAGTCGGATGTGGATACCCCCCTACTGTGGGTGATTCGCGACGAGTTGGGATTGACTGGAACCAAGTTTTCCTGCGGCAAGGGGTTATGCGGCGCCTGCACCGTGCACCTGGACGGCGAAGCGGTGCGTTCCTGCCAGACACCGCTTTCTGCGGTCTCAGGGAAAAAAATAACCACCATTGAAGGACTTTCCCATAACGGGGAACATCCGGTCCAAAAGGCCTGGGTGGCGCTTGAGGTGGCCCAATGCGGTTATTGCCAGTCGGGGCAGATCATGAGTGCTGCCGCTCTGCTGTCAAAGAACCCGCATCCCACTGACGAGGAAATCGATGCTGCCATGAACGGCAATTTGTGCCGTTGCGGAACTTACAATCGCATTCGCGCAGCCATCCATCGTGCTGCCGGCAAAGCCTAAAGCCTGAGGCAAGGAACTCATTTCCCATGGATACTTCCGGCATCAAAACGTACCTGCTCGGCCTGCAGGATCGTATCGTCACAGCCCTGGAACGCGAAGATGGAAAACCGTTCCGGAGGGATGGGTGGGAACGGGCGGACGGCGGGGGAGGGATCAGTGCCCTGGTGGAGGAAGGCAATCTGCTTGAGCGCGGCGGGGTGAACTTCTCGCATGTCATGGGGCGGGGCCTGCCGCCGTCAGCATCAGCACACCGTTCCGAGCTTGCCGGGAGGCATTTTGAGGCCATGGGAGTATCGCTGGTGCTTCATCCGCGCAATCCCTATGTGCCGACCGTCCATATGAACGTGCGCTTTTTCGCCGCCTTTCATGGCCAAAGCGATCCCATTTGGTGGTTTGGAGGCGGCATGGACCTGACGCCGTACTACGGCTTCGAGGATGATGCGCGACATTTCCATCAGACCTGCAAGGTTGCGCTGGATCCCTTTGGGGAGGATTACTACCCACGCTTCAAGAAATGGTGCGACGAGTATTTCTATCTCAAGCATCGCGCCGAACCGCGCGGAGTGGGCGGCATATTTTTTGACGATTTCAATGAAATTGCATTTCCCCAGGCGCAGGCACTTTGGCAAAGCGTTGGAGACCATTTTCTGCCGGCCTATCTGCCATTGGTCGAGCGGCGAAAGGCGTTGCCTTACGGCGAGCGAGAACGGGATTTTCAAGCATACCGCCGCGGGCGGTATGTGGAATTCAACCTGGTCTATGACCGGGGCACGCTGTTTGGCCTGCAATCCGGAGGTCGCACCGAATCCATCCTGATGTCCATGCCACCAGTGGTGCGCTGGCGCTACGACTGGCATCCCGAAACAGGCAGCTCCGAAGACCGGCTTCTCAAGGATTTCCTCAACGGTCGCGATTGGGTGTGATGGACATATTCCTGCAGCAGCTGGTCAATGGATTAACCCTGGGCAGTATCTATGCACTGGTGGCCCTCGGTTACACCATGGTCTACGGCATCATGGAACTCATCAATTTTGCGCATGGCGATGTGGTCATGGTGGGGGCCATGGTCGCATTGACGGTACTCCAGGCCCTGACCGGTTGGGGTGTGCCCTCCGGAGTTGCCCTGGCAGTTGCCGTCGCAGTCGCCATGGCGGTCTGCATGGCCCTTGGTCTTGCCATTGAGCGGGTGGCGTATCGACCGCTTCGCCGCGCACCAAAACTGGCGCCGCTCATCACGGCCATCGGCTTGTCCATCGTGCTGCAGCAACTGGCTGCATTGATATGGGGAAGAAGCTACCTGTCTTTTCCCTCGGTACTGCCCACCGCCAGCATGAGTTGGCATGGCGTGATCATTACTGCGATCCAGGGCCTCATCATCGTCCTGGCAACCTTGCTGATGGCAATCCTGCTTCTGCTGGTCAAGCGCACTGCGCTGGGCAGGGCCATGCGCGCCACAGCACAGAATCCAGCAGTGGCACAGCTGATGGGAGTCAACACCGACCGCATCATCGCTTTCACTTTCGTCATTGGGTCCGCCTTGGCTGCGGTGGCGGGAGTCATGGTGGCGGCTTACTACAATGTTGGCAACTACACCATGGGGTTCATGCTGGGGCTGAAAGCATTTACCGCGGCAGTTCTGGGCGGCATCGGCAATCTTCCCGGAGCCATGCTGGGGGGGCTCTTGCTGGGCGTTGTGGAAGCCTTGGGCGCAGGCTATATCGGGGATCTTACTGGCGGTTTTTTTGGCAGCAATTACAAGGACGTTTTTGCCTTTCTCGTGCTGATCGGAGTGCTGATATTTCATCCGAATGGCCTACTGGGCAGCCGCGCCCGTGAAAAGGTATGACGTGAAAATGCGTCCACGTTTCATTCGCTGGGGAGCCGCCGCGCTGGTACTGGCGCTGCCTTTCGTCACCCATGTTGTGCTAGGGCAAGGCTGGGTGCGAATCCTGGACTTCGCGCTGCTCTACGTCCTGCTTGCGCTGGGGCTCAATATTGTCGTGGGCTACGCCGGCCTCCTGGATTTGGGGTATGTGGCATTTTTTGCGGTAGGCGCCTACTGCTACGCATTGTTTGCTTCACCCCAGTTTGACCTGCATTGGCCCCTGTGGGCGCTGCTTCCCATGGGGGCTTTGCTTGCTGCCTGTTTTGGGGTTTTGCTGGGCACCCCCACGCTCGGGTTGCGGGGAGACTATTTGGCCATCGTTACGCTGGGCTTTGGGGAAATCATCCGCATTTTCCTCAATAACCTGAATGCGCCAGTCAACATCACCAATGGGCCGCAAGGGGTGAGCCTGATCGATCCCCTTCATGTGGGCCCGTGGTTTCTGGAAAAAACATACCACCTGGGCGGGATCGAGGTCCCGCTGGTGATCAACGTCTATTTCCTCTTTCTGTTGGCTGTAGTGCTGGCAGTCCATCTGTCGCATCGCCTGGAAAATTCACGCATCGGCCGGGCCTGGGCTGCCATCAGGGAAGATGAGCTGGCGGCGGCCAGCATGGGGCTCAACACCCGTAACCTCAAGCTTCTGGCTTTTGCCATGGGGGCTACTTTTGGTGGGGTTTCCGGTGGCCTGTTTGCGGGGTTTCAGGGCTTTGTGAGCCCGGAAAGCTTTACGCTGCAGGAGTCGGTGATGATCCTGTGCATGGTGGTGCTGGGGGGCATGGGTAATATTGCCGGAGTGGTGCTGGGTGCGGTGCTCCTGTCTGTACTGCCCGAAGCGTTGCGTGGTTTGGGCGGACTGCAGGAGTTTCTGTTCGGCAGAATTTGGGTGGACCCTTCCAATTTGCGTCTGCTGGTTTTTGGCATAGCCCTGGTGCTCATGATGTTGATGAGGCCCGAAGGCCTGTTGCCAGCCAGTGCCCGCCAGAGAGAACTTCATGAGTCGAAGTAGTGATGGCATGCCCTGCCCCTTGCTGGAAGCGGTTCGCATCGGCAAGCGCTTTGGCGGGCTGCGCGCATTGAACGATGTGTCGCTTGCATTGGGGGCAGGCAGCATCACCGGGCTGATTGGTCCCAATGGGGCTGGAAAAACCACGTTTTTCAACGTGTTGACTGGCATTTACAAACCGGACTCCGGGACTGTCCGCTTTGCGGGGGAACCCCTTCCTGCGGGAAGGCCCCATGCTGTGGCCGCACGAGGCATTGCACGGACGTTTCAGAACATTCGTCTTTTTTCCAACATGACTGTGCTGGAAAATGTCATGGTGGGCCGACATGTGCGCACCCACGCGGGCGTGATGGGCGCGGTTTTCCGTACAGCCGAAACCCGGCAGGAAGAGGCGGCGATTAGGGACAGTGCCCGCAAATTGCTGGACTATGTGGGGATTGCGGCCCAAGCGCAGCGCATCGCAGGCACCTTGTCTTATGGCGACCAGCGTCGGCTTGAAATCGCGCGGGCGCTCGCCACCGAGCCAAAGTTGCTCGCGCTTGACGAGCCTGCGGCCGGGATGAATGCCTCTGAAAGAATGCAATTAGCCAATCTGGTACGCCGCATCCGCGAAGACGGCACGGCAATTCTGCTGATTGAGCATGATGTCAAATGGGTTTCGCAGTTGTGCGACCACATCACGGTTCTGGATTACGGTGAATGCATTGCGGAAGGGACGCCACGCGAAGTCCTGGCCCATTCCAAAGTGATTGAAGCCTATCTTGGCAAGGGAGTTGCATGAGCCCTTTGCTTCAAGTGCGAAATCTCTGCGTGCATTATGGTGGCATCAAGGCGGTTGAAGGGTTGAACCTCGATGTCATGGAAGGCGAACGGGTTACCCTGATTGGCGCCAATGGGGCAGGCAAGAGCAGCACCCTGAAAGCCATCGCCGGTTTGGTTGCTCCGGCCGACGGAGTACTCGCTTACGCTGGCCAGGCGTTGCGGGCCATTCCTGCCTGGCAACGCGTGGGGAAAGGGCTGGCATTGGTTCCCGAAGGACGTGGCGTATTCAATCGCCTTACCATTGAGGAAAATCTCCTCATGGGGGCTTACCATCGCAAAGATTCCGAAAAGTTTCCGCAGGAACTTGACCATGTCTACAGCCTGTTTACCAGGCTGCATGAACGCAGGTACCAGCAAGCAGGCACTCTGTCGGGCGGTGAGCAACAAATGCTGGCCATTGGACGAGCCCTGATGTCCCGTCCGCGCTTGCTGATGCTGGACGAGCCCAGCATGGGGCTCGCGCCGGTCATGGTGGAGAAGATTTTCAGCGTGATCCGCAAGATTGCTGAAGAAGGTGTGACATTGCTTTTGGTGGAACAGAATGCGCGTCTTGCACTTGAAGTGTGCGACCGCGCCTATGTGATGGAATCCGGTCAGGTTGTGCTGGTGGATACGGCATCAGCTTGCATGGAAAATCCGATGGTGCGCTCAGCCTACCTGGGGGATGGTGGAGGGTAGGAGGATCGAACTCCCGACCTTCTGATTGCGAACCAGACGCTCTCCCAGCTGAGCTAACCCCCCACGGCTCTGCTATTATATCCGCCCTATGGAAAATGCGCGCACTTCACTTGCAAACCCACTGGCTTTGCTGGGGGCATTGCTCGCCATTGTCTTTGCGTGGCTTCCTGCAATTTGCCTTGCCGCAGGCCATCCGGCCTGGCCTTTTTTCGTCGGATTGATCGGGCTTCCGTTGCTGGAACTGGCAGTGGGTGACTATCAGGGTCCCATCCCTTACTGGAGTTTCTGGATGCTGCGCGTGGTCCTGCTGGGCATCACGATGCAAGGCATTGTCGGCGCCTGCCTGGCCAAGGCCTACCCTTGGTGGCTGGTGCTGCTTGCCGGTGCTGGATCAGGCTACGCGGCCGGTGGTTCGGGCAATGCGCTCGGTCATGAATTGGGGCACAGTCGCAACCATTGGGACCGAAGACTGGCCAAATGGTTTTTCACCACGGTGTGCTTCGGGCATTACACCCAGGAGCACGGGGCTGGCCACCATGTGCTGGTTGGCACCCCCAAGGACAGCTTGTATACCCATGTGGGAGATTCCCTGACGTCCTTTTCACGGCGCAACATGGTCAAACAGCTTCGGGTGGGCATTGAAATTGCCAGGTTGCGAGGAAATCTGTGGTCCGAAGTGTATGGGCCGATCGTATTCTACGGATTGCTCAATGGGATCGTATTCGATCTGGCTGGCTGGAAAGGGGTGGCTTTCCTGACGGTGCAGACCATCGTCATGTACATGGTGGATGCCTCCATCACGTTCATCCAGCACTGGGCGCTTTACCGCAAACAGGTTGAGGGCCGTTTCGAACGGATCGGTCCCCAGCATACCTGGGACTGCCGGAACTGGATCACGACCCTGATCTCCTTCAACAACTGTCGCCATGCCGATCACCACCTGAATCCCGGCAAGGATCTCAACGGGCTGGCCCAGACGCCAGAGGCCCCCCAACTGCCCTACGGATATGCGGTCATGGGAACGCTTGCCAATTTTCCGGCGTTGTTCCGGCGCATCATGGAGCGTGTGGAGGGGGCGCAGTTGAACCGGCAAGCTTGAAAGGCCGATGCCAGCAAAAAGGGCGGCCAGGGCCGCCCTTTTTGCTGGCTTAAAAACTGCTTCGATCACTCATCCGTTACGGCGCCCCGGCTTGCAGTCCCTACGAGCTTCAGGTACTTGGCCAATGCACCGCGGGTGACGCGTGGCGCAGGGGCGGTCCAAGCAGCACGGCGGCGGGCCAGTTCGTCCTCCGGAACGTTGAGTTGGAGCAACCGGGCGGGCGCGTCGATGGTGATGGAATCTCCTTCTTGCACCAGCGCAATGGTGCCGCCGACAAAAGCTTCAGGCGCCACGTGACCCACCACCATACCGTAGGTCCCGCCCGAGAATCGACCATCCGTGATAAGGCCCACCGAATCGCCCAGGCCGGCGCCAATGATGGCTGATGTGGGGGAGAGCATTTCCCGCATGCCAGGGCCTCCCTTTGGACCTTCGTAGCGGATCACCAGCACATTGCCGGGCTGGATTTTCCCCTTGAGAATGGCGTCCATGGCGTCCTCTTCCGATTCGAACACACGGGCTGGGCCGGTGATCTTGGGGTTTTTGACGCCGGTGATCTTGGCTACGGCCCCTTCAGTGGCGAGATTTCCCTTGAGGATGGCCAAGTGGCCTTGCGCATAAAGCGGGTTATCCCATTGGCGGATGACATCCTGGTCGGTTGATGGATCAGAAGGGATGTCCTTGAGATTTTCAGCCACTGTCTTGCCGGTGATGGTCATGCAGTCCCCATGCAGCAATCCTCGCGCCAGCAGCATTTTCATGACCTGGGGAATCCCACCCACGCGATGCAGGTCGGTTGCGACATATTGTCCGGAAGGCTTGAGATCGCAAAGCACCGGGACCTTACCGCGGATTTCCTCGAAATCTTCCAGTCGCAACGGCACTTCGGCCGCATGGGCAATGGCCAACAGGTGCAGCACCGCGTTGGTGGAACCGCCGACGGCCATGGTGACTGTAATGGCATTCTCAAACGCTTTGCGGGTCATGATCTGGCGGGGCAGCAACTGGTTGTGAATGGCTTTGACCAGGGTGCGCGCGCTTTCTTCCGCGCTTACTGCCTTTTCTTCATCTTCGGCAGCCTGGGTGGATGAATAGGGCAGGGCCATGCCCAACACCTCAATGGCAGAGGACATGGTGTTGGCGGTATACATCCCGCCGCAGGATCCTTTTCCAGGACAGGCGTGCTTTTCAATCTCCACGAAATCGGTATCGTTCATTTTTCCTGCCGTGTACTGTCCCACAGCCTCAAAGGAACTCACGATGGTCAGGTCTTTGCCGTGGTAATGGCCGGCTTTGATGGTTCCGCCATATACGTAGATGGAGGGAACGTTCATGCGGGCGATGGCGATCATGCCACCGGGCATGTTTTTGTCGCATCCACCCACCACCAGCACTCCATCCATGCTCTGGGCGTTGGTGGCGGTTTCGATGGAGTCGGCGATCACCTCGCGCGAAACCAGGGAGTATTTCATCCCCTGTGTGCCCATGGAGATGCCATCCGAAACGGTTATGGTGCCGAAGATTTGGGGCATGGCGCCGGCTGAACGCAACGCTTTTTCGGCGCGGGCCGCGAGTTCTCCCAGGCCCGCATTGCAAGGGGTGATGGTGCTGTGCCCGTTGGCAACGCCGACGATGGGTTTGTTGAAATCACCGTCCTTGAAACCCACGGCGCGCAACATGGCGCGGTTGGGGGAACGTTGGACGCCTTCAGTGATGGCTCGGCTGCGGCGGTTGTCTGCCATTGGAAATCTCCTGCAACATGAGGTCGGTATAATCTGTCATTTTATCGCAAGGTCCTGTACTCATGCTGATCCACCCTGGTTTTGATCCGGTAGCCATTCATCTGGGCCCTCTGGCCGTACGCTGGTACGGCCTCATGTACCTGGCTGGTTTTCTTGCCGGCGCTGCGGCCGCACGTTGGCGCATCCGCACCCAACCCTGGCTGGGCTGGACTGTGGAACAGGCTGACAATTTCCTGACTTATGTGGTGCTGGGTGTGATTCTGGGCGGCCGCCTGGGCTACATCCTGTTCTACAAGCCCGAGTACTATCTGCTTCATCCCCTGGACGTGTTTGCCGTCTGGCAGGGTGGCATGTCGTTTCATGGCGGATTCCTGGGAGTGGTGCTGGGGGGCTGGCTTTATGCCCGCCGCAATGGCAGGCACTGGCTAGAAGTCACTGATTTTGTTGCGCCTTTGGTTACTTTTGGACTTGGTTTTGGCCGTATCGGCAATTTCATCAACGGGGAATTGCCCGGACGAGTCACCGATGTGCCTTGGGCCATGGTGTTTCCTCATTTCGACACGCTGCCCAGACACCCTTCACAGATCTATGAAGCGCTGCTCGAAGGCCTTGTCCTGGGAACGATTCTATTGGGCTTTAGCCGGCGTCAGCGACCCTTGGGCCAGATGTCAGCCCTGTTCCTGATCTGTTACGGTTGCTTCCGGTTTCTTGTGGAGTTTACGCGTGAACCGGATGGCTTCCTGGGCTTATTGGCCTTGGGGTTTAGCATGGGGCAGTGGCTCAGCCTGCCCATGGTTTTGCTCGGCGTTTATCTGTGGAGGTGGTCTAAAAAATCCGCTATCATGAACGGCAATAATTCAAAGGGGGTTTGAGCCCCACAGTGAAAATGGGGACCGGAAACACGGGGGGCAGACCCCGGAATCCGGATCCGGCCAGGAGATTGTGACAGCAGGCAGTCAGTTGGGGTCTGTCCCCCACATCATCCCTATTTTTGGAGAAATGAACTCATGAAAGCCTTCAATGTCGCCCTTATTGCCACCGGACTCCTGACTCTGGGAACCAGCGCTTTAGCAGCAGATGGCCTGGCACTTGCCAAAAAAAGCGGCTGCCTTTCCTGCCATGCGGTCGACCACAAGATTATCGGCCCCGCGTACAAGGATGTTGCCAAGAAATACAAGGGTGATGCGGGTGCTCAAGCCAGATTGGTGGCCAAAGTGAAGAAAGGGGGGGGCGGGGTCTGGGGAGCAATGCCCATGCCGGCCCAAAGCCAGTTGTCTGACGCGGATGCACACGCCCTGGTGAAGTGGGTTCTGGCCCAATAATTTTCCATGGGCCTTAACCGGTGCGGGGCACTTGCCCCCGCGATTCTCGCTGTGCTGGCGCTGGCTGCTTGCAGCAAGGCGCCAGCCCCTGTTGATGCCAACACCCTTATTGTTCGTATCGGATCCGTTGCACCGTTGACGGGTCCCCAGGCCCATTTGGGCAAAGACAATGAGAACGGCGCCCGGCTCGCGATTGCAGATGCCAATACCCAGAACATCAGCCTGGGCGGCAAAAAGGTACGATTCGAGCTATTGGGAGAAGACGATGCGGCGGATCCCAAAACCGGCACCATTGTTGCGCAGAAGCTCGCCGATGCCAAAGTGAATGGTGTTGTGGGGCACCTCAATTCAGGAACCACGATTCCTGCTTCAAAAATTTATGCAGATGCCGGAATAGTCCAGATTTCGCCGTCAGCAACAAACCCGAAGTATACCCACCAGGGATTCAAGACCGCTTTTCGGGTCATGGCCAACGACGAACAGCAGGGCAAAGTCCTTGGTGAGTTCGCAATCAACCACCTGAAAGCCCATACCATTGCGATCATTGACGATGCAACAGCTTATGGCCAAGGGCTGGCGGATGAGTTTTCCAAGGCGGTCACGTCAGTGGGAGCTCAAGTGGTGGCACGGGAGCACACCGATGACCACAGCACGGATTTTTCTGCCATTCTGACCCGCATCAAGTCTCGCAACCCCGACTTGATCTTTTACGGCGGTATGGATGCCCAAAGCGGGCCCATGGTGAAGCAAATCCGGATGCTCAGAATGCCCACTGCCTTCCTGACGGGTGACGGAGGCTGTTCCCAGGAGTTTTCCCAATTGGCTGGCGACGCCGCTGACGGCACCTATTGCAGCCTGCCGGGTGTTCCTCTGGAAAAAATGCCGAAAGGGGTGGACTTCAAGAAGCGTTTCAATGCGCAATACGGCGAAATCCAGGACTATGCGCCATACAGTTACGATGCCGTCGGTGTCATGATTGCGGCCATGCGGGCTGCTGACTCAGCCGACCCTGCCAAATATCTGCCTGCGCTGGCCAGAATCACCTACCCCGGTGTAACCGCCACCATCCAGTTTGATGAGCATGGCGACCTCAAGGGCGGCAAGGTCACAGTCTATCAATGGAAGTCCGGCAGGAAAGTCCCTCTGGAATAATCCTTCTTACTTCGAATTTCTCCTTTATTTCCCTCAGATATCCTTGCCTGGTTCCTGTGTTGTCCACGTCTTGGGATGTGACAATCATGGGGGGCAACGCTGCACCCAAACTGTCATAATTCCCTACGTTTGTGGCCGAATTTGCCGATAACACAATGGATGACCCTGAAGTCACTCATGTTAAACAGGCTCTAAAATCACGAGGTCTGCGATGTCTTTTTTCGCAAGGCTCTATGAACGTGTCGAAATCGCCCTCTGGAATTCCCTGACCAGGAAGTTATCGAGTTTTCTGTTTGTGCTGGCAGGGCAGTTGTGTGCATTCTGGATCCTGCTCCGGGAACACCAACAGCTTGATGCCCTGCTGCAAACAACTGCAGGCGGCCCTGAAGTTGCAGCGAAGCTGGCCCCACTCCTCAACGAGACACTGACCCTGATGGCCGTATTGACGGTCTGTCTGGTCCTGTTCATTGGCTTCATGGTTTGGTACCTGCGTCATCTCATTGTCCGCCCCATTCAAACCGTATCCGGTTTGCTGGGGGAAATGGGAAAAGGGGAAGGGGATCTCACGCGCAATTTGCCCCTCATGACACATGACGAGATCCGTGACCTGTCTGAAAGCTACAACACGTTTTTGTTCAAGCTGCGGGAAATCATCGACAGTGTGCGCCGCCTCGGGGTCAATATCGCGTCGGATTCGGCTCGTGTGGCCAAGATGACTCGGGATGCCGTAACCAGCACGGAACAGCAGGACCAGTTGAGCCAGGCCGTATTCAACGCAAGCCGGGAGGCAACGGAAGCGATCAAGGATGTCAGCGGAAATGCCCAGCGCATTTCAGCATCGACTTCTGCCAATCTGGACAAAGCCCGCTCTTCAGAACAGGGAATGCTGAGGGCGGCACGTCAGATAGAGGATATCGACCAGAAACTCTCCCATTTTTCAAAAGTGGTTGAAGAATTGAACCGCAGTTCTGAAAGCATAAGGGACATCGTAAAACTGATTGAAAACGTTTCTGACCAAACCAACCTGCTTGCGCTCAATGCGGCGATCGAAGCAGCGCGGGCTGGGGAATCGGGCCGGGGTTTTGCCGTGGTTGCAGATGAGGTGCGGCGTCTGGCAGAAAGAGTGAAGGGGGCAACGGAAGAGATTTCAGGAAACATCAACAACATGTCGTCACTGGTGCAGGAGACCATCCGAGAAACTGAAAGCATCAATGTGGCCACTTCGCACGCACGGTCCGTTGTTGATTCGGCCTCCGGCTTGTTTCGCGAGATGGTTTCGGATTTTCAGGTTACCAACGACCAGTTGACCGAGATCGCAGCGGCCATGGATGAATTGTCCACGGCCAATAGCCTGACCCATGAAAATGTGTCCCAGATCCATGCCATGTCCAGCGAAATCAGCCGCCGCATGAAAGACTCGCGCGATTCATCTGAGCATCTGAATCGTTCGACCGAGCAAGTTCAGGAACTCGTGTCCCGTTTCCGTACCGGCAAAGGAAATTTTGATTTCAACCTGGATCTGGTCAAGGAATACCGGGGCCGGATCGAAGAGGCCATCAGCGCCATGGCGGCACGCGGAGTTCTGGTGTTCGACCGGCAGTACCGACCCATTCCGGGAACTGCGCCGCAAAAATACAAGACTGCCTACGATGACGAATTTGCACAACAAATGCAGCCCCTGTGCGACCGGCTAGTGGAGTCGGTCCGCGGAGGCATTTTTGCGCTATGCGTGGATGAAAATGGCTATGGCCCCACGCATAATGCCAAATACTCCCGACCCCCGACCGGGAATCCGGAAATAGATGTACTCGCAAGCCGGGACAAACGAATTTTTGACGATTCAACAGGATTGCGTGCCGCCCGAAACAATCAACCCTTCCTGCTGCAAACCTACATGCGGGATACGGGCGAGCTTCTGAATGACCTTTCCATGCCCCTCCACGTGCAGGGTCGCCATTGGGGTGCCATCCGGGTAGGTTTCGAACCCCAGGGCCTCATGGGAGACTGAAGGGTCGGTCTGTCGGCCCCTTATGGGGGCGTCTTTCGAAAAATCAAGATCTTGAAGACAGCTGCTGCCGCCCTTAACTGGGTGATGTGAGGCAAGGGCGTCGCCCTGCCACGAACCACCCAAAGGGAGGATCAGATGATTTACCGTACCCTGTTTCCACGCAACATGTTTGCGGAGCTGGATCGTTTGCAACGGGACCTGGCCCAGGCATTTGAGTTTTCACCCAGTATCCGTGGGGCTGTCCGGGGAGGGTTTCCAGGCATCAATGTCGGCAATACCCAGAAGTCTGTAGAAGTCTACGTGTTTGTGCCGGGTGTGGAACCTGGAAATCTTGACGTTCAGCTTGAAAAAGGCGTTCTGACCATCGCTGGTGAGCGTAGTGACCCATTGCCGGCAAGCGATGGTGGAAAAGTGACCGCTCACATCAATGAACGATTCTCTGGCCGGTTCCGACGGGTCATTGCATTGCCGGATGACATCAACCCCGATGCCGTTGAAGCCGGTTACAGGGACGGCGTGCTGCATATCAGCATCCCTCGTCGGGAAGCGGCCCTGCCGCGTCGAATTACCATTCAGTGAGGAGTCATGCCATGACGACACAAGTGCAAGCGAAACCTGAACCTGAAGTACAAGTGGCTGACAGCAGTCTGCTGCCGCCGGTGGATGTCGCAGAAGATGCGGCTGGCATTACCCTTTACGCGGATTTGCCTGGGGTTCCCAAGGAGCGGCTGAAGTTGCAGGTGGAAGCCCAGACCTTGACGATCGAGGGCGATTTGCAATTGGAGGTACCCGAGGGCACGGAAGCGGTGCACGCTGAAATTGGGTCGCCCCGTTTCAAGCGGGTCTTCACACTGTCCAGGGAGCTTGACAGTGAAAAGGTGTCGGCAGATTTCAACCAGGGAGTCCTGAAAGTGCGCATCCCTAAAGTGGCGCATGCGCAACCTCGAAAGGTCAGCATTCGGGTTGAGTGATCAGAGGCGATCCAGGGGGATTTTGAGATAGCTGACCCCGTTGGACTCGGGTGGGGGACGATGTCCTGCGCGCATGTTGATCTGAACCGAGGGCAGTAACAATGCCGGAGCAGTCAGGGTGGCGTCGCGAGCATGCCGCAGGGCAACGAATTCCTCCTCACTGATGGCATCCCGGGCCTGAAGGTTGTCAGTTCGTTGTTCTGCAACAGTAACCCAAGGGCGAACCGGCCTTTCCCCCGGCCGGTAGTCATGGCAAAGGTAAAGTCGGGTCTGGGGGGGCAACTCCAGGATTCGACGAATGGAACGGTAAAGTGACACGGCATTTCCACCCGGAAAGTCACAGCGCGCTGTCCCATAATCCGGTGAGAAAAGGGTATCGCCCACAAAGGCTGCCTGATTCATCACATAGGTCATGCACGCAGGCGTGTGTCCTGGCGTATACCAGGACTGGACAGGCAGTTTGCCGATGAAAAACGTTTCGTCGTCTTCAAAGAGGTGGTCAAACTGTCGTCCGTCGGGGTGAAATTCAGGGCCGGCATTGAACAGTTCGCCGAAGTGCTGCTGCACATTCGTGACCCGTTTTCCGATTGCAATGCGCCCGCCCAACCGGGAAGCCAGATAGGGGGCAGCCGTGAGATGGTCGGCGTGAACATGGGTTTCCAGAATCCATTGGACACTGGCGTCCAAGGCGCGAACCCGGTCGATCACGCGGTCCGCACTGTCAGTGCGGGTGCGGCCGGAATTGGGATGGTAATCGAGTACGCTGTCGATGATGGCACAATGGCGGGTGTCCGGGTCAACCACCAAGTGACTCAAAGTCGATGTGGCCGGATCGAAAAAAGATTCCACCAGCGCTTCAGGCATGATTTACTCGAAGGGCGTGACCGGCGGCTTGGCGACCGGTTTGCCTGCAGCAGCCCAGGCATCGAAACCCCCGGCAATGGATTGTGCGTTCAAATAGCCCATTTCCTTCAATGCTGCGCAACAGAGGGCGGCGCGCCCACTGGTTTTGCAATAAACCACCAACTTGATATCCCGAGCCGCCAATGCTGGATTGCTGCTCATTTTGAATTCAAGCGTGCCCCGCGACATATGGATTGCACCCGGAATATGTCCTGCGGCAAACTCTTCAGACTCTCGGACGTCGATCAGCAAGTCAGCTTCGCGAATGGCTTCTTCAGCCTGATCAAGGGAGATTTCCCGAGTCTGGCTTTTGGCGGCCAGTACCAGGTCGTGAGCAGATTTCATGAAGGCTCCGGAAGAAGAGGATGAAATAATGGGATATTCTAACTGGCATCCCTCGCAAACTGGAAATTCCTCCGGAGGCAAAGGAACGCACGGATGATGGTCATTTTGAAACAAACAGTCACTTACCTGGAAACGGAAGATCGCCTCCAATTATTGTCACAGTGCAGCGACGAGTCGGTCATTGCACTGTGGCTGACACGACGCCTTGCGGATCGGCTTGTGCAGGCAATTTTCCAGGGCTTAGAGGGTTCAGGAGGCCGATCGGAGGCTCTTTGGCGGGAAGTCGCCCTTCAGGAGGGCATTGTGTCTGGCGATGATGCCAGCTTGAATAACCCCGTTCCGGTTGCCGAGGAACTGACTCAGCATCTTGTGCTGTCAATTGATATTGCTCCATTGCCGGATGGTCAGCAACTGACATTTCATGCCTCAGAATGCAATGCCAGTTTTATGTTGAGAGAAATCCCGATGTTCCGCTGGCTGGGAATTCTGCATCGCTGGTATTTGCACGCCGGTTGGGGAACGGCAGACATTTGGCCGGCATGGTTTGAGCCGGAAATATTGGGCAGGGATTTGGATATTCCTGTGGGTACAGTGTTTCATTAATATAGTTAATTGATTTTAAATACAATTTTTAAATCTTTTATGTAAGGTTTTTCCTTATATTGAAGGGAAAGCCAATCGTGATAACATCGCCTGTGGCGGTTCCGCCTGTTCTACGATAAAAAACCAGGGAGAAACCCATGCAGTTGATGTGGATATCCGGCCCCACGGGGGAGGTCCGAAAAGTGTCCATCACGGCAAGAAACGTCCTGGTCTGGGCTTCTGCTTTGTCCTTTGCGTTGATTTCTACAGGTTTTTTGCTTTATCTCATTGGTTTCAAGATTGCCATCGAGGTACGTCCTGATTTGGCGCGCAGCTTGGGTGGAGTCACAACCAAAGCCGAACAGGACCGCATGGAGTCCTTTTACCGAGACCGTCTTGCCGCCATGCAGGCAAGCCTTGATTCGACAGTCCAGCAGATCCGGCAGCTACAGAATCTCAAGGACCGTTTCATGATGATGGCTACCCCGGTCCCCTTGCGTGAAAAACGTGGCGGGGCAAGCGATGGCAAGGGCGGGCCACTGGTTCCTGCCCTTGATCCTCCTCCGGCACTTGATGGTCCTTTGCCAGCTTCTCTTGAAGGGACCCTTGAGGAGGCCACGCGATTCCATAAGCTGTTGGAAGAAGTGCAGCAAAAATGGGCACAACAGTTGTCCTGGTTGCAGACTTTGCCTACTGGAGTCCCCATCCGTGGCGATTACGGTGTTTCGAGTGGTTACGGATTGCGCAATGATCCTTTTACGGGCGCACTGGCCCGACATGACGGCCTTGATTTCTCGGCGCCCGCTGGAACATCCATTTTGGCAGCGGCAGATGGTGTTGTGACCCGCGTTGGACATGATGTGAGCTACGGCAATGTGGTTGAGATCACCCACGCCGAAGGGTTCATGACAAGATACGCTCATCTTAGCCGAGCTCTGGTCGTGCCCGGGCAAAAGGTCAAACGTGGGCAACATGTGGCTGATGTGGGAAATACTGGTCGTTCTACGGGCCCTCACCTTCACTACGAAGTATTTCACAACGGGGCCGTGATCAATCCAACCCAAGTTCTTTCCTTCAGCCGAGGCTGAGGCAAAAAAGGGGGACGTATGTTCAACAGGAAGAAATCTTCGGAATTCGAACTGCCCCCGACTCAGGAAAAGTTTGACACGCTGATCGGGGGAACCACTGTCATTTATGGTCGTCTTGAGCTGTCAGACAGCATCCGAATCGACGGAAAAATCGTGGGTAATATTGAAACGGTGAAGGGGAAGCTGGTATCAGTTGCCATTGGCCGAACCGGTGAGGTTTTTGGCGACATCACTGCTCACCGGGTGATGGTTTCCGGCAAGGTCGAGGGAAACATCAATGCCGCGGAACGGGCGGAGTTCCACAAGGATTCTGAAGTTCGGGGCGATGTCACTTACGGCATTATAGGCGTCGAGCATGGGGCCAAGCTGTTGGGGCTGGTTATCCAGAATCAGGTCAACACCAGCGCTCCTCCGGTTCCCAGTGCGCAGGCGGTGATCAAGGTGGCGCAAGAAAAATAGTGTTCTGGCCCACTGCCCGAAGTTTATTGCAGGTTTGTATGTAAGCCTGGGTCAGCTTTTCTTCCTGAGTTCGCCTTTGACTATACCGCCACGTTGAATCGTAATGCTCTTGTAGGACAGCTTGCCATCAACTACTGCCCTGCTGCCAATGGTCAGGTCCGAGCAATCCAGCGAGCCTGAAAAGTTCCCTTTGACGTGCACGGTTTCACAGACCAGGTTGCCATCCAAAGTGCCGGTCGAACCAATTTGCACTGAATGAAGGGAAAGCTTTCCCCTTACCGTGCCATCAATGGTCAGGTAACCATTGGAGCGAATTTCTCCAATGAATTCAAAACCTTCGCTGATAACCGAGGGTTTGAGACTGCCATTGGCCCCTGATTTCATTCCCCACGACCCTGGTGCCGTTCCGTTTCCCTTTTCGGGTGTCGACCCCTGAGACTCGTGCGTGGACAGATCGCCGTCCTCTTTATCCCGCCGCTTGTTGAACACGCTCAAGTCCCGGAAGTGGAATCAGATTGATTGGGGCCGGTGGGGGCCACATACGCTGTAGGAGCTGCCGGGGGTTCGATTTTTTGCATGGTCCCTTGAAGCTCCCCCCCTTTTTCAATTTCGATTTCGGCGTACTGAACAGTACCCACCACCTTACCGGTGGATCGGATGAAAAGGGATTTTTTGGCAATGAGGGTATCGTAGATTTCGCCCCGCAGATCAATGACGTCCGCAGTGACTTTGCCTCGAATGACCGCAGTGCTGGTGAGAATGAGTTCCCGGGCCGTAATTTCGCCTTCGATATTCCCCGATATGGATGCGCTATCCGGCACTGTGAACGTGCCATTGAGAGTTACGCCTTCTCCCACGGTCAGACAGCCGTTTTGGTTGGTGTCAGTCAACGCGTGCCCCCTTTGAAAATTTTGGCGCCTTATTAAAAACGCCATGTTTTGTTTTAAAGTGTCACTTGGGTTTATACATGAAATATTGGTGCTGGGAAATCCAAAAAAGCCTCTATGGACCGCCCGCCCGGTCCTGCTGCCCCGGGTTTTGTGGTGAATGGGTGGCCAATTACCGCTTAACTTATTGTTTTTAAGTGTTTATATATGGTTTTTTGCCCGAAGATTTGTGGGGTGGCCCTGTGTTGAAATCATTAAGGTTCTCCTTGAATTGGTAATGATTTTGTTATGGTTTTACACCAATTAACACACATGTACTTTTTTTCCCTACAACTTTTAATGTATGATGCAACTCATTGACTAGTCTTATGAAAAGGCGGTCTATCGATATGACGATTCGGGAATAATGCAATGCTGCGACAGCTGCTGGTCCTGCTGATGGCTTTAGGGTGCCTGTCTGATGCGGCAGCTGTTGAGGGAAATCTGCTCAAGGATTTGACCCAGAAAGCGTTGCTCAACAATCCCGATGTGATGTCCCATTGGCACGACTTCAACGCGGCAACCCAGGAAATCAGGGTTGCGCGCGGTGGTTACCTGCCCAAGGTTGACCTGTCCAGCAATGCCGGCAATGAGCGGCTCACCTCTCCACTGTCCCAGTTTTACACGATCAGTTCGAATTTTTACCGCGACACCACAACGGTCACCCTGACGCAGATGCTGTACGACGGCTTCATGACCCGCGACGAAGTGCACCGCCTGAATCACATGCAGTTGTCTCGCTACTTTGAGTGGCTCGACAGCATGGAAAACTCGGCACTTGAAACAGCGCAGGCCTATTTCGACCTGGTGCGGTACAAAGCGCTTTACCGGTTGTCCGAGGAAAACTTCGTTTCACACCGGGTGGTTTACGAGCAAATCTTGCTCAAGGTGAAGGCGGGTGTTGGGCGGGCGGTTGATCTGGAACAAATCAAGGGGCGTTTGGCGCTCAGCGAGTCGAATCTGGTGACTGACAATTCCAATGTGCGCGACACCAATGCGCGACTGCTTCGGCTGGTCAACGAAATGCCTGCGCGGGAAGACAACGGCACTCCGGAAATGCTGGTCAAGGAAATTCCGGGGCAGGCAGCTGTAGCGCAGCTGGCGTTTGCCATTAACAATAATCCGGCGGTGCTTTCCGCCATCGAAAATGTAAAAGCCGCGCAGTCCGACCTTGATGAAAGGCGCGGAAAATATCAGCCCAAGCTGGATCTGGTTCTCTCAGATTCACGGGGCAAGAATGTGGGTGGTGTCCTTGGTCAAAATCGGGATGCCGTTGCACAGGTGGTCATGAGCTGGAACCTGTTTAACGGAGGTTCCGATGCCTACAGGTCAAACCAATACATGGAGCAGCTGCAGGCAGCCCGTTACAGGCGAGACAAAGCCTGTCGCGATGTGCGGCAACAAGTGGATCTTGCCTACCACGGTGTCTGGACGCTGACTGAGCAATTGGACTTTCTCGGACAGAGGAAGGCGGCCATTGAGAAAGCGCGATATGCCTACAAAAAACAGTTCGATTTGGGACAACGTTCTCTGTTGGACCTGTTGGATTCTGAAAACGAGCTTTATCAATCCCAGCGCGCCTACGTCAATGCCATTTATGATCGAGCCATTGATGCCGCCAAGGCGCTGGCTGGCATGGGGAAATTGGTCAGTGCGTTGGGATTGACGCCGATGAATGCCGGTGAAGTGGCAGGAGCTTCCGTAGATGCAGCGGATCGCCCGGACAGCTGCCCTGCAGTGACTTCAGCATCATTGCAAGACAGAAAGGAGGAGCTCATCGAGCGTGCGCGAGGTGAACTCCAATCCACCAATGCCGTGAAAAGCGTCCCCAAGGTTGATCAACCATCAAGCGAAGCGCCTGAAGTCATCAAGATTCCAGTGCATAAATCGTCTGAGCCAGCCCCTGCGTCCGCTGGCAACCTCAAGTCAGATGCCGTGAAGCAGTAAGTGACGATGGAAAATTCCAATCAGCCGCCCGGCGCTCGCGCATTCACAGAAGTAACTCCCAATTTGGGGTTGCGCGAAGATCTTCTATTGCACGACCCCTTGCTGGATTGCCTGTTGGAAATCGCTCGCATTCATGGGCGAGCGAGTACCCGGGCTGCCTTGACCGCGGGATTGCCGCTGCAGAACGGACGCCTCACTCCTGCATTGGTTTCAAGGGCTGCCAACCGCGCAGGGCTCAACTGCCGTGTTGTTCGCAGGGACTTGGCAAAAATAGAGCCGTCCCAATTGCCCGTGATGTTGCTGCTTGCTGGCAACGAAGCTTGTGTTTTGCTGGGATGGAATACTGCGGATGACAGCGCAGAAGTGCTCTTGCCAAATACCGGGCAGGCTGCTTTTTTCATGCCCCGGAAAGATTTGCTGGGGCGGTATTCCGGGGTGTCCATCTACCTTCACCCACGCTTCAAGTACGATCGCCGTATCCCCGAAATTACCAAACTGAGGTCTCATCACTGGTTCTGGGGTGTGATTACCCAACAGTGGAGAATCTATCGGGACGTGCTCGCAGCAGCATTCCTTATCAACCTCTTTGCGTTGGCGCTGCCGCTTTTTTCCATGAACGTGTACGACCGTGTGGTCCCGAACTATGCGGTGGATACGCTGTGGGTTTTGGCATTGAGTGTCCTGCTCCTGCTTGGGCTTGATTTTCTGCTGCGGATGCTGCGGGGACATTTCATCGATCAGGCTTCTGCGCGGATTGACATACAACTGTCAGCCATATTGATGGAACGTGTACTCGGACTCAAGATGTCGGCACGACCGGAGTCTGTAGGTGCATTTGCGGCCACCATGAGGTCCTATGAAGTCATCAGGGACTTTATCGCATCGGCTACTGTCGCAACACTTGTGGACATGCCTTTTGCGCTGCTGTTCTATGCGGCCATCGTCTGGATAGCTTGGCCCCTCGTGTTCGTTCCCGTCGTCGGCTTTTTGATTGTGGCGATTTACGTGTATGCCGTTCAGTACAAATTGCATGAGTTGGCTGAAACCACATACAAGACAGGGGCTTTGCGCAACGCAACTCTGGTGGAGAGTCTGGCTGCGATGGAAACCATCAAGGCGCTGGGTGCTGAAGGACAGGTCCAGGCCAATTGGGAGAAGACCAGCGCGTTTCTCACAAAAGTGTCGATTCAGCAGCGCAGTTTGTCGCTTTCAGCCACGCAAAGTGTCCAGACCATGCAGCAGGTGGTGAACATTGTTGGGCTGATTCTTGGCGTTTATCTGATTCACGAAAACCTGCTGACGCAGGGTGGAATGATTGCCAGCACCATGCTGATGGGGCGTGCCATGGGCCCTCTGGGGCAGCTGGCAGGTCTGTTGATTCAGTACCAGGGGGCGCGCACATCCCTTGAGCCACTCAACAAGCTCATGGAGGCTCCGGTCGAACGTCCGCCATCATCGACTTTTGTTCACCGTTCCGAAGTCAAGGGAAAAATTGAGTTTCGCGACGTCACGTTCAAATACCCGAATAGCGACGCCGTGCTGAAGAATGTTTCCTTTTCCATCGAGCCAGGCGAGTCAGTAGTTCTTCTCGGGAAAGTAGGCTCCGGTAAATCCACCATACTGAAACTGCTGATGGGTTTTTACGAGCCCGAATCAGGTTCGGTGCTTGTAGACGGAATTGACATCCGTCAGATCGATCCGGCCGATCTGCGGCGGAACGTGGGTTATGTGGGGCAGGAATCCATCCTTTTTTATGGCACGCTACGTGAAAACATCGTATTCGGTGCGCCTTACGCGGATGACTCCGCTGTGCTCGCCGCAGCTGGAATTGCAGGCCTGCTGGAAATGGTCAATCGCAATCCCAGGGGCTTTGACATGCAGATCGGGGAGCGCGGTGAAAACCTTTCCGGAGGCCAGCGACAGAGTGTTGCCATCGCAAGAGCATTCCTGACAGAACCTCCACTTCTGTTGCTGGATGAACCGACCAGCGGCATGGACTACACGACTGAAAATGAATTCAAGGTTCGCCTTGGGCGCTTTGCAAAGCGTTCAGTCCCCGGAAAGACGCTTTTGATATCCACCCATCGTTCCAGTCTGGTGGACTTGGCGGATCGCATCATCGTAGTGGATAACGGCAGTGTTGTGGCTGATGGCCCCCGCGAACAAGTGGTTGCTGACTTGCAGGCAGGGCGCGTTCGGAGAGCGCGATGAACGCTCAGGATTTACCCGTCGAAAAGAAACGGCGCTGGCTGGGAAAAGCACCTCGGCAGGCAGTCAGGAGTTGGTGGGGCCAGGTGGAGCGGGGTGATGCGCAGTTGCCAGGGCCCCTTCGGAGGGTAACTGCCGGAGTTGTGCGCTTGCTGGAGTGGCCAAAGCAAAGATTGCAACCCTATTTTGACTGGCTGACCCGGCATCAGGACATCAAATTTGACGATGCTGGCCTGGATGATTTCATGGCCAGCGCAGATAACGCCATGCTGATGCAGGAGCCAGCCAAGGCAAGGATCCTGGTCAAGCTGACGCTCGCGCTGATCGTGTTGTTTCTGGTATGGGCGTCTCTGACCAAGGTGAACGAGGTGACACGCGGTGAGGGAAAGGTCATCCCTTTCAGTCAGGTCCAGATGATTCAAAATCTGGATGGCGGCATTGTCTCCCAGATACTGGTTCATGAAGGTGATGTCGTGCAGAAGGACCAGATTCTGATGCGCATTGACGACACGCGCTCCTTGTCCACTCTCAAGGAGAGCAGGGCTCAGGTGATTGCACTGGAGGCCAAAGCGGCTCGTCTGCGGGCTTTGGCTGAAAACAGCAAACTCGCAATGCCACAGGAAGTTGTGCAAGAAGATCCGGTCACAGCTCAGGAGGAAACAGGCCTCTATGAATCGAGGAAGTCGGAGCTGGAAACCACGATTTCCATTGCGAGAGGCCAGTTGGCCCAGCGACAGCACGAGCTGGCTGAACTGGAAGCCAAGGAGGTCCAGGCTACCAAGGCTTGGGAACTCACTTACAAGGAGCTGATGCTGACCAAGCCCTTGCTGTCTGCAGGCGCCGTTTCCGACGTGGATATCCTGAAATTGGAACGTGATGTTGCGCGTTTCAAAGGTGACAAGGATATGGCAGCCGCACAGATATTGAGGGTCAAGGCAGCCATTGTGGAGTCGAGCGGTAAGGTGAAGGAGGTGGAAGACAGCTTCAGGAATGAGGCGCGAAAGGACCTTGCTGACACCATGGCAAAACTCAACAGCCTCAATGAGGCGACGGTTGGACTGTCTGACAAGGTTTCTCATTCGGTCATGCGATCTCCTGTGCGGGGTACTGTCAAGCGCCTTCTTGTCAATACCGTGGGAGGGGTGATTCGCCCTGGCGAGAATGTGATGGAAATTGTGCCGCTGGATGACAAGTTGCTACTTGAAGTTCGGGTGCCACCCAGGGATATCGGCTTCCTGAGACCGGGCTTGCGCGCCACGGTTCGTTTCAGTGCCTATGATTTCTCAATTTATGGAGGTTTGACTGGCACGCTGGAGTCCATCGGTGCAGATACTGTGGTGGATGAAAAAGGCAATGCCTTTTACCTGGTGCGGGTGAAAACCGATAAAAGCAGCTTGGGACCTAATTTGCCCATCATTCCTGGCATGATGGCAGAAGTGGACATTCAGACCGGCGAAAAATCCGTATTGAGCTATCTGCTTAAGCCCGTTCTTAGAGCCCACGAGCGGGCGCTCACTGAAAGGTGAGCACATGCGGAAAATACTCCGGCATCTCTTCGTGACCGAAGAGGAACCTCTTCGGTCCAACTGGCGTGAGGCTTTCCCGTCAGCGCAGCTGGCTCACTGGGCCGGGGCGCGACGATCCACCCGTGCTGATCTGTTTTGGCTGGTTCTCCCATACGATGAGAGTGCAAGCGCGCTCGTTGCCAAATGGAAAAAAATCGCAGGCCGAAATATGGTTGTTGCACTTTCTGATGAGCCGCGTGATGAAGAAGGGGTTGCAGTTTTGCAAGCAGGAGCTTCGGGCTATTGCAACGGATACGCGGCTCCGGAAGTGTTGCGGCAGGTAGCTCAAACTGTTGAACAGGGCGGGGTATGGGTAGGCCAATCGCTGCTGCAAAAACTGGTTTCTGCAGCAGCCAGGCAGACACCCGATTCGCCGCTGGCAACAGGAAACTGGGCACAGTCTCTTACGGAGCGTGAACAGGCGGTGGCTTTGGCAGTGGCTTCCGGGGCAAGCAACAAGGAAATCGCAGCGCGCCTCGACATTACGGAGAGGACAGTCAAGGCGCATCTGAGTGCCACATTTGAGAAACTCAAAGTACGAGATCGGCTGCAGCTGACATTGTTGGTGAACGGACTTTCCTGAACAAATTTTCCGCCAATTGTACTTTCGTACAATGGCCGGCGCCCTTGAATTGGCGGAGAATCTCCCCAATTGTCCCTGAAAGTGCGATCAAGGAACGGCCATGGCGGATGTTGCGGGAAAAGTTGTCAGTGTTCAAGGTGAAGTACTTGCGGTTGACCCCAAGACCGGGGCCACACGTGTGCTTCATGCCGGTGACCAGGTTTTTGTTGGTGAACTGATTACAACGGCCAAAGGAGCAACGGTTGATCTTTCGCTCTCTGATGGTCGTACCCAGGAAGTTCTCGACAACAAGAAAGTCCTGCTTCAAAGTGAAGTGGCTGCCGGCGCAGGTAACGTTCCTACCAGTTCAGACAGCGCGCTGCACCCCCCAACGGGAAGCAATAGCCCCCTGAGCCCCTTGCAGGTTGGCAGTACGCTGGAAAGCGTGATTCAGGGCAATGGATTTTTGGCGTCTTCTTCCGAAAGTTCTTCATTCTCCAGCACCCCAGTATCAAACACTTTCCATTCGTCAGGAGTCAATGTCGCCGCTCCAGGTTCAGGCGGCGGATTTACCCCCACGGACAGTATTGCCCAGACTTCCGGCTCTTCAATTCCTCAAAGCAGCGGCTCGCTCCAGCCAGGCTCAGGCCAGGGACCTACACCGCCCAGTCAACCGCAAAACCAGAATCAACCGGCCACACAGCAATCAGGCCCAGTGATCGCTACCCAGGACCCGGGTATTTTGGGTTCGCAGGGAGCACAAACTGCTGCTGCAGCCGCCGCTGCAGCAGCAGTGGCTGCAGCCCAGGCCAAACAGGACCAGGCCGCCATCCAGGCAGCGCAGGCGGCAGCAACCTCTTCAGCAGCACAAGCTGCGGTTGATGCTGCTGCTGCACAAAGGGCGGCAGACGCTGCTGCCCACTCTGCAGATGCGGCCAGCCAGGCGTTGGCAGTTACCGTTCAAAATGGCATACCCAGTGCCATCAGTGAAGCCAAAGCGGCGGCAACCGCTGCGGCCAGTGATGCGGCTACAGCCCAAGCGGCAGCCAATACGGCTGCCATCGCAGCGGCACAGGCTGCAACGTCTGCAAATCAGGCATTGCAGGCCACAGATCCCGGCGCTGCAAAATCGGCAGCCGCATCAGCCGGAACTGCTGAAGCTGCCGCATCTGCAGCCAGTCAGGCAGCAGCGACCTCCAGTGCGCAGGCTGCCACAGATGCTAATGCCGCCCAGCAAGCATCGCACGAGTTGCCTCCCCAAATCACCGTGAGCCTGCCATCGACGGTCAGTTGGACTGATGAAGCTGGCAGCGTAACCGTCAGCGGCCAGGTTACCGGTACGTTCAAGGCCGGAGATACGGTTACCCTGACTGTCGGGGGGCACAGTTTCAGCACATCAGTGGACGCGAACGGTCACTACAGTACGTCCATACCCGGTTCGGCGCTGGTTGGGGGTAGCTCTCTCCAAGCGGTGATTGCAGCCCACGATCCTTCAGGCAACGTGCTGACTGCCAGTGCTGGTGCTTCTTATACGGCAGATGTTCCGGTTGCCATTTCGGTGAACATGCCGGGGGTGGTGAGTTGGACTGAAGAGGCTGGCAGTGTGGCGGTCAACGGCCAGGTCACGGGAACATTCCGGGCGGGCGATACCGTCACACTGAATGTTGGGGGCAGTTCGTTCAGCGGTTCTGTGGATGCGGCCGGGCATTACAGCATTGCAGTTCCTGGTGCCGTCCTGGTGGGCAACACTTCTGTCCAGGCCACGATCCAGGCCCATGATGCCAGCGGAAATTCCCAGTCAGCCAGTGCCAGTGCGTCCTATCTTGCTGATACAACACCCACCGTTTCGGTCAATATGCCCAGCGTGGTCACTTGGTCGGATGAGGCGGGAAATGTCACGGTCAGTGGTCAGGTTACCGGCACATTCCAGGCGGGCGATACCGTCACACTGACGGTCGGAAGCAATACTTTCACCGCGAGCGTGAATGCCCAAGGCCACTACAGCCTGGATATCCCCGGGCAGGCATTTGTTGGGAATACCAATATCCAGGCCACCTTACTGGCACATGATACCCAGGGCAACAGCCAGACAGTCACCGCCGCAGCCAGTTTTGTGGCCGATCCTTCAGTATCCATCACGGTGAGTGCGCCGGATGTGACGTGGGCGAATGAAGTGCCTGGTGGTACGGGTACGGGTACGGTGACGCTGAGCGGCACGACAACCGGAGCGCAGCAGGGCAACACGGTGACGGTGACGTTGGGTGATGGCCAGACCTACACGGGTCAGGTGGATGCGCAGGGTCACTACACCATCACGGCGCAGGCGTCGGATCTG
>JAGWIW010000053.1 GCA_028866015.1 Betaproteobacteria bacterium | reverse complement strand
TGATGTCCTGCGTGACGCCGCGGTAACCGGCAAACTTCCCGCCCGGTGTGAAGATCGGGTCTCCGCTCATCAAAAACCAACGGATTTCGCCTTGTTTGTTGGCCAGCCCACCTTCCAGATCCCTAAACGACCGATGATCCCGAAGCGCCGCGCGGTGCGCATCCCACCGCTCTTCGGATATGCCAATGAAAGGGAGTTCCCAGCGGGCTTTGCCGATGTAACTCTGATAATTCAGACCGGAGCGCACGGAAATGCTCGGGGAAATGGCCCGGAAACGAAATTGATCGTCCAGCTCCCAGAAATAATCGGTGGAGATGTTGGCAAGGTTCCTGAAAATTTCCCGCTGATTCTCAAGCTCGTCTTCAGCGGATTTTCGTGCCGTGATGTCCTCGGTCTGGATGATGATTCCGCCGATCACCTCATTTGCCGCGTACCAGGGGCGTATCTCCCACCGAAGCCACTGCACGGAACCATCTTGCCGATCAAAGCGATCCTCGTGTGCGCTGAAGAATTCTCCCTGCAACGCGCGGCGATGGATTTCCTTCCACCGTTCAGGAATTTCGGGAAAGATCTCGTAGTGGCTTTTTCCCAGGATGTCGGGCTGCCTGAGCTTGAAATCTTCAATCCAGCGACCGCTTGCGGCCAGGTAGCGCATGTCCAGGTCAAACATGGCCACGGCCGCGGGCAGGTGCTCGATCAGAAGCCTGAGCTTTTCATCAGCCGGCACTGGGCCGTCCTGTTCCAAAAGCAGGCTGCTGATAGAGTTTGTGCTGCCTGAGCTTCGTTCTGGCTCGGGGGGTATCTTGACCACGCGCCTGCTCCACCAGGTATTCAAAAAAATACTCGGACAAGGGCTTGTGCAGAACCATGCATCGTCGATGCGTGCGTCAGGGCCGAATGGTGGAATTCGGCATCCTTTTATTATTTTTTTGTTAAACCGGGAGCTGCCGCGAACGGCCGGGGGCAGGGCCTCCAGAACGTTTTCGGGTGTCCGTGAGTGCAGTCTACTGTAGGGGAGCGAAAGACTGCAACGGCCTCAATCGGGATGTTCGTTTGGGAATAAATGCTTTCATCTGGATGAATTTCGCCACTGCTTACGTACAACCCTAAGGCAAGACCGGGCCTCATTTGCCGAGCAGGGCAATCAACTGGTTGCTTATTGCTACCACTTTCGCCTCAGAGGGAGAAGTCTCTCCCAACACTCTGAGCCCCCAGATTGTGCAAAGGATGAAAGACGCTACTGCCTCAGGATCTTTGTCATTGGAAATTTCACCCACTCCTCTGGCGTCTTCCAGTCGGGTGGCAAGCATTCTCCCTATTTCTTCCAAGTAGGTATTTACCCTTTCCTGGATCTCATGGGATCTCCCCGACAACTCAATGGCTGTATTGACGAGGAAACACCCGTGGTTGTCCTTGTCCGTGACTTCCGAGGCTACCATTCTTATCCATGCGCGGATGCTTTCTACCGGGGAATCATGACAGTAAAGCATTGATTGGACGCTCTCGATACTCATTTTCCCGTAGTGATCGAGGGCTGCAAAAAACAGCGCATCCTTGGAACCAAATGCGCCATACAAGCTACCGGGATTGAGGCGCGTTGCCTTAATGAGTTGATTCATATTTGTCCCGAAGTACCCCGTTGCCCAGAAGACGTTCATTGCCTCGGAGAGAACAGTTTCCCGGTCGTACTCTTTCGGTCTGGCCATTGATTAATCCTGATTTCGACTTTTAAATAATTATTGACTATATATTCAATAATGTCTAGGATTATTGAGCGATTTTTCAATAATAATGGAGACTTCCCATGGAATCACTCAAAAAAACCATCGACAATTTCAAATCCGAAGTCGTCTCAAAAGCTCCAGCCGAAATCCGAGCAGTCATGCAGCGCTGTACTCAGGACCTTAAGGCTTCCGGCATCGAATGGAGTGGGCTTAAAGCCGGCGACAAGATGCCCGATTTCCAGCTTCCAGACCAACATGGCAAACTCCACCGGTTCTACGATTACCTGAAATCCGCTCCAGTGGTGCTCAATGTTTACCGTGGGGGATGGTGTCCCTATTGCAATTTCGAGATGAAGGCGTTGAGCGAAGCCCTTCCGGCAATCCGCGCTAAAGGAGCCCTACTTGTGGGCATGTCCCCTGAACTGCCTTCGAAAGCAGAACTGACAGCCAAAAAAAATGGGATTGACATGGACATCCTTTACGATGCCGGCAATGCCGTCTCTGAAAAGCTCGGACTTGTATTTGAACTCCCAGAAGCGCTTCGTCCGATCTACCAGCAATTCGGTATCGATCTTCCTGCTTACAATGGAGATACGAGCTTCCGATTGCCCGTGCCTGCAACGTATATCATCGAGCAGAACGGGGATATACGGTTTGCCTATATTAATGCCGATTACACAGAGAGAATGGAGCCTTCCGATATCCTGGCAAGGCTTTGATCAGGTGCAATTTCAGAGCCAAGTTCGTCTGGACATAATTATGGCGGTAACTTGTTATGGTGATTGATCATCATCCTCATCTGGTTTATTTCGCTGATCCCATGTGTTCATGGTGCTGGGGATTCAGTCCAGTTCTTGCAGAAATAGAGAAAGAGTTCGATCTGCCAATTCACCTGGTGCTGGGTGGGTTGCGCCCAGGTACGAGGACTCCCATGAACGAAGTAGATAAGGCATCGATTCGGGAGCATTGGCAGCACGTGCATGCCATGACGGGTAGGCCTTTCGAGTGGCGATTCTTCGATCGGGAAAGTTTCGTTTACGACACCGAACCGGCCTGTCGTGCGATTGTCGTTATGAGGCGCGAAGGGAAAGGATTGGCTACCCTACATAAGATCCAAAATGCCTTCTATGCCGAAAACCTTGATGTGACCTCGGCAGAAACTCTCTCATGGATAGCAAGCGAACTCGGGATGGAATCTGAACGCTTCCTGGAAGCCTGGCATTCGCCAGAAGCCATTGAGGAAACAAGGCGAGATTTCTCTCTGGCGCAAGGCAGCGGTGTAACGGGATTTCCGACACTGATCGCTGGCACCGGGACTGAACAACCTTATAAGCTCCTGACTCGAGGGTACCAACCGGCTGATGGTGTTTTTCAAATTCTGAAAAGATGGCTCGCAGGACTGACTACCGAGAACTAACATCAACTGAAGAATGAGGAAAATATATTTTCCGTAAGCTTGGAGATGGGCATCATGAAGCGGCCAATGTTATCGTTCGATGGAATGGATTGGAATTATTTGTTCCGATTAAGCATGCATTTTTATAGCCGTTCCAGTATCGTGCAATGAAGTTTGTCGTATTGTGAAATCAGCCACCCTGGAAACCGAGCAACGGCGAGTTTTATACATGAAAACCCGGGTCGATGCAGACGCTTGCCCTGGCATCTGACGTACTTGTCCAAAGGTGGCCATGTGCTCAATCCACGCAACCAGGGCTATACTCGCGATACAATCAAGGACTGCTCACCATGCGCATTTCATGGATCAAATGCGCAGCAGCGGGGTAAATACTGGTGGCCCCGCACCTTTTTTCCACAATGACCGGAAGACATTCTCCAATCGGTTGGATAAATTTCTGGCGCGTCATCGCCAGCCCTAACTGGGATTGAGTTATCTTGAAATTATGAACCGAGGGTGACGTTTTCGGACAACCGGGACGTTTTTTGGGCCCGCGAACAGGAGATAAGTCATGTCACGGATTAACGGAAGCTGCCTGTGTGGCAACGTGCATTACAGTACGGATGCGGAACCTGTATTTGTGGGGGTATGCCACTGCAGCGACTGCCAGCGATTCACCGGCTCGGCGTTTTCAACCGTGGTGGCCGTGCCGTCTTCTGCGCTGCAAATCGCCGGAACGTTGAAGACCTTCAGCAAGCACGGTGACAGCGGCAAATTGATCCATCGCCGATTCTGCCCTGACTGCGGGGCTGGTATTGTGGATGACGCGGACGCGCTGCCGGGCATTTCCATGTTGAATGCAGGCACGCTGGATGACCGCAGCTGGCTGGCACCGCAGTCCGAGGTCTATTGTGACAGCGCCCAGCCTTGGGTGCATCTCGGGGGTGGGTTGAAGCGCTTCGGCAAGATGCCGGCCTGACAAATGAAAATCTGGGTTGACGCAGACGCATGTCCTGGCGTCATCAAGGAAATCATATTCCGCGCGGCCGATCGCGCGGCAGTGACCACCACGCTGATTGCCAATACCCTGCAATACACGCCTGCATCGCCCTACATTCGGGCGTTGCAGGTGCAGTCTGGTTTTGACGTGGCGGACAATGAGATCGTGCAGCGCCTGCAACCCGGAGATCTGGTCATTACGGCGGACATCCCCCTGGCATCTGAAGTGCTGGCCAAGGGAGGCCACGCACTCAATCCGCGCGGCCAGAGCTATACGAAGGACACGATTGAGGCGCTGCTCACCATGCGCAACTTCATGGACCAAATGCGCAGCAGCGGGGTGAATACCGGCGGCCCAGCTCCTTTCTCGCACAGCGATCGCAAGGCCTTCGCCAATCAGCTGGACAAGTTTCTGGCGCGCCATCGCCAGTCCTAACCTGTGTCCAGTGATCTTGAAGCCGGTCGGGTTATATTGAGATAAGCACTTCGTTGAACTGAATGACGGGCTCAATATCTGTGTAGTTCGGCATATCGCCCTGAAGTACATCGGCATGCGGCATGAAAGCAGCCAGAAAATCATCGATTGAACTGAAGAGAAAGTGGCACATGGCAATGTAGGCGGGCGGAGTCCCCGGTACCGTGCTGGCGACCCCATGCTCCACGGATACGCCCCTGAAGCCTGAATGAGCACCAAGAAGCCTGATGGACAGGGGCATATGGGTTTCAACGTAGTACGAAACGTCAAATCGCGAGCCTGGATTGTTCGGATACAGGATGCTGATCTTTACCATTAATCACCCATAGAACGCAGACAGAGAGAAGTGGGGGGCTAGGATAACAGACGCAGACCGCAGAATACTGGGTAGGCCTCAACATTTCCAGTGACCTTCTTATCCGGGCTGTTGGTGACTGGTTATCTGCCATAACAGACGTTCCAGCCTCTGATGTCAAGCAACAGCTTTGCATCGAAAGAAGACTACTAACACCGTAGTGGTGAACTTGGTGGATGGGTGCTCAAATCTTGACTGGATGAACTGCTCAATTCCACATCATATGACTGAAGTGGTTTTAGCTGATTAAGCCGGAGTGTAGGAAATTCCTTGTGAAGCCATTCCAACCAAGCCTATATGATTCTGGTTCGCGGTAGTAGCCGCAGCGAGCGCAAGAAGAGATGCCTCTGTATATTGTCCACTACTCAAAAGATTCGTATAGGTTGCCAAGTCACCAGCATCTATCTGTGTTCCCACTACATTGAGCCAGACAGATTTGACGAAGGATGAATAATCGGATGCGCCACTGACATAGCTTGACGCGATCTGTGCGACAGTCTGCATATTATCGCCAGAGTCGAACAGTTTGATTGCTTGACCAACAACGGAAGTATTGGTGAGGATAGACGTCCCAAAAGTTGCGCCAAGTACTTCCACAGCTTGCCCTGCTGACTGGTTCGAAGCAAGGTCGAAGGCAATATTCTTATCTGAGAAACTCAATCGCTGCGGACCTATCAGTGTATCTATACCATAGAGATTTGACTGGACAGGGAGATAGCTGACTTGGATTGTTCCGGGTGAAGCGACAACTATACGAAAACCATTAGATGCATCAAAAAATGCAGTATATGCATTGTACGAAATTATATCACTTGCGGCCCCCTGGATTGTTTCGTTCGATGAGCCTGGCGTATATGTTGTCCCTGAACCTGTCAGAGTAGTGATTGTATTGTTTGTGTTTTCAACGGTGAATGAATATGAGCTACCGCCCAGACTGAGTGTGGCCTGCACAGGAGCTGCTAACTGTGCAGAAGAGGATATGCCCAGATCAATAGTAGCCATTCCATTAGAACCGACCGTCACATTGCCATTGAGGCTGTTTGAATCAAGCGTTGATGCGGTGACCCCACTGATTGAGTAGTTGAGATTCGTTCCGGCAGCCACATTGAACGTAGAAAGTGTCAGATAGTCATGCGCACCTACGTTGACTGCTGCTGGACCGTTCAAGATGTAGGTAGGGGCGATATGATAACCAAGGCTTTCCATGACCAGCCAGTCTGTCGCAGACATTGGTCCTGGCACACCATCTGCACCACCACCGAAGCTGTCATTATAGAGGGTGCTAGGCCAGTCCGCAGGGTCGCCACCGCTGCTCATGTTAAAGTTATTCAGATTAGTGTTACCCCCATCGATTGAGTAATAGGCTGGGGCGGTAGCTCCAAGTTGAATGTTCCCTGATGAAGCATAAGTGTATAAATTCAGTGCATCGTATACATTTGTCCCTAGGCTGAGACCGTTAATTCGACCCAAATCATGGCTGATTTCATGCAGTGCCGTTGCGAATAAATCATACTGCTGCAATCCAAGCTGGTTGCTATCAGTAGTAGCATAGTTCCAGTTTGAAGTGGCGAACCCCATGTATCCATCAGGTGTGGTAGAAGAGGAAGTCGAAGTAGTCAACCCTAGCGCCTTGGCTTCCGCAGAAGTGACAAGCCAGGTCCCAGATCCTGAGCTCGGGTCTGTAGTGGGTAGGTTTGCGACCAGACTGGAAACACCGTTCGCTATGGCCGCCTTTTGTAGTGAGCTAGTAAGACCGGTATATGTTGTTGTTACGAGGCTGTTACTAGGGTCCGCAGTCCCAAGGGCACCGGTACCAAGTGATGCCCCATTATCTTCCCCCCATCCGACAGCTAACGTCACCGTGATTTGGTTGAGGATTTGCGTATCAAAAACTTGGGCGGCAGCCTCAACTACCGTTTTGAATGCAGCAGGCGCTGCTGCAACGCTGCTATCCCATGTCAAATTGATCTGCATGTTCACATGCCTCGTGTTTGTGGTGTGTTAGATTTGTATGATTCCGGTTGGTACTCAATACAGGTCGATTCTAATTTCTATATTCGCGCATATTGATCTTAAATAGCTATCAGTTCAACTGCATATTAGGGTTTCAATTGCAACGGTATATTTGGATGAACATTTCCCATGGCTTGCCTTCCTCCAGGCATGCCATCCCGTGCTAAGCCCGTCTGCTTTTAGTGCAAAGCCGCAGCTCATACTTAGAGCGTGAATGGACTGCTTCGGCTGAGGTGCGTTCAGGGGTCAGAGTACCCAAGCGTCTTCTGATTCGGGTAACTACCATTGCCCGCTGATGTAATGAATGTCTCTTTAGGGTCGGTAGTGCGCGTTCGCCAGAACAGGAAGCCGCCATTCGGAGCAGAATTTGGCCCAAGGTCAGTTGACTGCCTGACACCAGCCATCCCACTGACGATAGCTGAACGGCAGGACAGGTCGAGGTTCGGCCATTGCTGCCCGACATTGCCTGCGATTTGAACGGCCGCTGCTGCGTTCTGTGCCGCCGTTCGAATTTGATAAATGCGGCCGGGGCGAACTGGTGTCAAATTTCAATTAGATGCTGCGAGGTACTTGTCGATACGCGACAGTCTAGCAGTGCACCCAACTTAGAGTAGACTCGCTGCCATGGGACTCCTGACCTTCAGCATCAACGTCACCCTAGACGGTTGCGTCGACCACCGCGAGGGAATCGCCGACGACGAGACACTTGCTTTCTTTACACGCCTCATGGACGAGAGCGGGGCGATGCTATGGGGCCGCGTCACCTACGAGATGATGGAGAGCTACTGGCCGGCGGTCGCCCGCGGCGACGAGGAGGCGCCGCCGGCGATGCGCGAGTGGGCGGTCAAGCTGGAGGCCAAGCCGAAGTACGTGGTGTCGTCGACGCGAAAGGACTTTCCGTGGACCAACAGCCACCACATCGCCGGCGACCTGCGCACGGGCGTGCAGAAACTGAAGGACGCGACCCCGGACGGCGTGCTCCTGGGTAGCGGCAAGCTCGCGGCCGAGCTGGATCGGCTCAATCTGATCGACGAGTACAGGTTTCTCGTTCACCCCCGGATCGCCGGCCACGGACCAACCCTGTACCAGGGCGGGCTGCCCGGCACGCGGCGGCTCGAACTGGTCTCGGCGCAGGCGCTTCGCAGCGGCGCGGTCGCCATGCATTACCGGCGCGAGCGCGGCTGACCATCGGCTGGAATGAAGATCAACTTGCGCGAACTCACGGGGTTTGAAGCCCTTCGTGAATTTTTTTAGGATGGGCTGGACAATACCGGACACTCCAAAGTAGCATTCCCGCTGTCCGGATCCGGTCAGGCCCGGCAGAAAGCCCCCATGCCCCTTGTCACTCTCACCGTCCTGAAACCGAAAACCACCGTGTTCAAGGACACTGTCCTTGCGGCAGTGCACGAATCTCTGGTGAGTATCGGTGTTCCTGAGGCCGACCGCTTTCAGCGCGTGCTGGAGTTGCCGCCCGAAGACTTTCGCTTTGACCGCGTGTACCCGGATGTCCAGGGCCGCCGCAGTGATGACTTCGTTTTGATCGAGATCGTGCTCTCCGTCGGACGCAGCGTCAAAGTCAAAAAGCAGTTTCTGGCCGCACTCCTCGAGAAACTCAAAACCGCCGGCCTCCATCCGGAAGACGTGATGGTGGTGTTCAAGGAGACGACCTGGGAAAACTGGGCCTTCGCAGGGGGGCGGCAGATTCATGTGTAGCCGTGCGCGGCCAGCCCGGCCTGGCACCTTCTTGCTCAACCCACCCGCTGTCTGGAGACACCATGCCGCTCTTGCTCAAGACCGTCGCGATACTGATGCTTGTGGTCGGCGGAATCTGGATACTCCAGGGGTTCAACATACTTCCGGGCAGCTTCATGACCGGGCAACTCAAGTGGGCCGCCTACGGCGCAATCGTCGTCGTGGCGGGCATTGTGCTGTTCGTCTTTGGCATGCGCAAACAAGGCAAATAGCATTGCCGATCGCCGCGGTGGCGGTCATTGCCGGGCGTCGCCGTCAGGGGGTCGATTGACCGGGGCGTGGCATGGTGACCAGGTGCCACAGGCTCAAACCGCCGAGATCGGGAATGCGCTGACATTCCTGGTTCTGTCAGGTGCTGGAGTGCATGGGGGAAGCTGATGTCGACGTACACGGGTTCATGCCACTGCGGGCGGGTGACGTTCGAATTCACGAACGCCGTGGTTTCCGCGCTCGAGTGCAATTGTTCCATCTGCAGCCGCAAAGGCGCACTGTGGCACGCCACCGACAACGATCACTTCAGGATTCTGACGGGCCAGGACGACCTCGCCGTTTATCAGTTCGGCACCCGAACCGCCTCGCACTACTTTTGCAGACACTGCGGCATCAGTACCTTCAGCCACCCCCGCATTGCGCCGCAGGGCTGGGTGGTCAATCTGCGCTGCGTCAGTGGCCTCTATCTGGCGACACTTCCGCAGCGCAGGTTCGATGGGAAGAACTGGGAGCAGGCGGCACAGGCGCTCACGGACACCAGAAACAAGGCGCTGGCCAGGAGGGGACTTCAATCGTGAATCCGCAACCGGGGCCACGCCTTCCATGATCGAGAACGCAAGCGTCCGCTTTTTCGACCTGCAATTCCAGCGTCAGGTGGCTGCGGGCGAACACGCACTGAATCCATTCGAATGCGCCGCCCTGCCTCACCTGAAAGGCAGGGTACTCGACTACGGCTGCGGCCTCGGCCATCTTTCGCTGGAAGCGGCGCGCCGGGGGCACAGTGTTCTGGCGCTGGATGCCAGCCCGGCAGCCATCGCCTACCTTCGGGACGCCGCGGCCAGGGAAGGCCTTACGCTTCAGGCGTTCGAGGCAGACCTGCGCACATTCGAGTTGACCGAGGACTTCGACTCCATCGTCTGCATCGGGCTCCTGATGTTTTTCGATTGCCCCACCGCCCAGGCGCAGTTGCGGGCGCTGCAGGCACGGGTGCGGCCGGGAGGCGTCCTGGTGCTCAATGTGCTAACCCAGGGCACCACCTACATGGAGATGTTCTCGCCGCAAGGCCACTGCCTGTTCGAGGCGGAAGCACTGCGCGGCCGCTTCCGGTCGTGGGAACTGCTGGACTGGAGGAGGGACGAGTTTGCGGCCCCCTCCAGCACGGTCAAGGTTTTCGTCACCATCATGGCGCGCAAGCCGGCGCATGATGCCGGTGACGCCTGACCCGCCGGCCGGCACGGGGGGCCTCCGCCGGCCCTGATCCGCTGCTCGTGCAACAGATCGCGCGTGCACGCATAATGGCCTTTTGCATCCCGCCAGCCGGAACCCGCTGGCGCCATCGTGCAACCGATCAAGGCACTCCAGGTACAACCATGACGGCACAACCCTCGGCCCGGCGCGGCCAGCACGCAGTCTGGAGCATCACGCTCTTTTTTTTGGTGGCGGTCATTGGCCTTTTCTACGTCAAGTGGTCGCCCTATTACAGCCGCGCGTTCACGGCCGCCGAGACCCACTCGATCGGCCGGTCGATCCTGACCGCCGGCAACCAGACGCCGCCCGCGCCGTCGCTGCGCGCTGCGCTCGACTACGCCATGACCTACGGTGCCGCCATCTGGAAGGCCCTGGTACTGGGCCTGCTGCTGGGTTCGGCGCTGGACGTGCTGGTGCCACGCCAATGGGTGGTGCGCCTGCTGGGCGGTACCGGCATGGGCAGCGT
>JAGWIW010000052.1 GCA_028866015.1 Betaproteobacteria bacterium | reverse complement strand
CGGCCAGGGCCACCACCGGGCGGCCGAAACTGCGCGACACGATGATCTGCTGGCGCGGCGCGGCCACCGTTTCCAGGTCCAGGCAGGACGTGCCGCGCAGCTCGCTGGCCACGCGCGCCAGCACCACGCCGAAACGCGTCTGCAAAAAATCAGGATCCGCCCGGCACAGGTCGCTTACTGTGCGCAGGCCCAGCGCCTGCAGATGGCGTTCCAGGCGCCGACCCACGCCCCAGATTTCCCCCACCCCCACGCCGGACATCCAGGCCGCCTGCTCCGGGGCCGCCAAAGCGCTCCAGTCGCACACGCCCTCGAACCCCGGGTGACGCTTGGCCAGGTGGTTGGCCAGCTTGGCCAGCGTTTTGGTGGGCGCCAGCCCCACGCACACGGGCAGCCCCACCCATTGCCGGATGCGGCGCCGGATGGCCTGCCCCAGCGCGCTGCCGCTGCCATGCAGGGCCAGCACCGGCGCCACATCGAGAAACGATTCGTCGATGCTGTACACCTCGAGGTCCGGCGAAAAGCTGCGCAGGGCCGCCACCACGCGGCTGCTCATGTCGCCGTAGAGTTCGTAGTTGGAAGAGAGCACGCGCACGCGGTGGCGACGCGCCAGGTCGCGCATCTGGAACCAGGGCGCGCCCATGGCAATGCCCAGCGCCTTGGCTTCGTTGCTGCGCGCCACGGCACAGCCGTCGTTGTTGGACAGCACCACCACCGGCACGCCTTCCAGGCGCGGGTTGAACACCCGCTCGCAGGACACGTAGAAGTTGTTGACGTCCACCAGGGCGAAATGCGCTGCCATGGCTCACCTGCGGCGGTAACGTCGCACCAGCCCCACCACCACGCCCCACACCTGGAGCTCGGCGCCTTCCTGGAAGCGGATCGGGGCATAGGCGGGGTTTTCCGGCAGCAGCGCCACTTCGCCATCGCGCCGGAACAGGCGCTTCAGGGTGTATTCGCCGGCCACAGCCGCCACCACGATGTCCCCGTGGCGCGCTTCCAGGGCGCGGTCCACCAGCACCTTGTCCCCGGCTGCGATGCCGGCACCTTTCATGGAATCGCCCTTGACGGTGAAAAGGAAAGTGGAAGCCCGGTTGCGCACCAGGTACTCGGTGAGGTCGAGCGCCTCTTCCTCGTAAGGTTCGGCCGGCGACGGAAAACCGGCTGACAGCGGATGGCCCAGCAGGCGCAGGGGCTGTCGCCCGGCTGCGGGGGCCAGGGGCTGGGATACGGGATCGAGGTCGGCGGGTAGTGCGGAAGTCATGGCGCTGCCTATACTGTACGGTTATACAGTATAGGCAGCGGGCGGGGCCCGGTGCAAGCCGTCAGGGGCGTTCCGGCGGCGTGGCGCGATAGCCGCCCTGCAGTTCCAGCATCCAGCCCGGGTATTCGCGCGGCAGGGCGCTCACACGGTCCAGCAGCTGCAGCTCTTCGGCTTCCAGGCTGACCCGGGTGGCGGCCACGTTGTCGCGCAACTGGGCTTCGGTGCGGGCGCCAATGATCACGGAAGTCACGGCCGGCTGGGCCAGCAGCCAGGCCAGGGCCACCTGGGCCACGGACACGCCGCGGCGGTCGGCCATGGGACGCATGGCGTCGATGCAGTCGAAGGCGCGCGCCTTGTCGATGACCGGAAAATCGAAACTGCTGCGCCGGCTGCCTTCCGGCCCCTGCCCTTCGCGCGGGAATTTCCCGCTCAGGAAGCCGCCGGCCAGGGGGCTCCACACCATGAGCCCCAGCTGCTGGTCCCGGATGAGCGGCAGCACTTCGCGCTCCAGGTCGCGCCCGGCGATGGTGTAGTAGGCCTGCACCGACTCGAAGCGGGCCCAGCCCCGCCGCTCGGAAATGGACAGCGCTTTCATGATCTGCCAGGCCGCGAAGTTGCACAGGCCGATGGTGCGCACCTTGCCCGAACGCACCAGGTCGTTGAGGGCGGAGAGCGATTCTTCCAGGGGTGTGAGGGGATCGAACCCGTGCAGCTGGTAGAGGTCGATGTGGTCCAGCTGCAGCCGCTTGAGGCTGGCATCCACCGCATGCATGAGGTGATATCGGGACTGCCCGCGCCCGTTGGGCGTGCCCTCCTGCATGATGCCGGTGGCCTTGGTGGCGATCACGAGCTCGTCGCGCGGCAGGCCCAGGCGCTTGATGGCGGCGCCCACGCGCAGTTCAGACTGGCCCAGGGAATAGACGTTGGCGGTGTCGATGAAATTGATGCCCTGGTCGAAGGCGTATTTCACCTGCGCGTCCACCGCCTCCTGCTCCAGTCCACCCATGACTTTCCAGAAACCGTCGCTGCCGTAAGTCATGGTTCCCAGGCAGAGTTCCGAAACATACAGTCCCGTGCGTCCCAACAAGCGGTATTTCATGAATGTGCTCCTGTGCTTGGCTCCGGAAGGCTTAACGGCGCGCCACGATGAGCGCTTCGTTGCCTCCGGCAAAAAGGTGGATTTCCGCCGGCATGCCGGCTTCCTGGAAGGCCTGCGCAATTTCCCCGGGCTGCAGCAGGTGGTTGCCCTGCACGTGCTCGCTCAGGTTCTGGAATGACAGGCCGCGCCGCGAGGGTTCGCGCAGCTGGGCGCGCTCGGCAGGCCACACGGGCTCCCAGATCACGGCATGCCCTCCCGGCTTCAGGTTGTCGCGCAGCCAGCGGAAAATCTCCGGGCGGCCGCGCTCCCACACGTGGTGCAGGGCGCGGTTCATGGCGATGAGGTCGGCCGGCTCCTCCAGGGTGAAGTCGTGGATGTCCCCTTGCTCGAACTGCAGGCGGGCGGCCAGGCCTTCGGCTTGCGCCCGCGCGCGCGCCTGCGCCACGTTCTCGGCAAAGCCGTCGAGTCCCAGTCCGCGCAGGCGGGGGTAGTGCCGCGCCAGCGCCCGCAGGTACCAGCCGTTGCCGCACCCCAGGTCGAGCGCCAGGCCGCCCTGCGCATCGGCTTGCTGGAACACCGGCACGGCAGGGCAGATGGTGGTTTCGAACAGGGTGGCGAAATTGGATTCCAGCATGGGACCGAACCAAGGCAGGATGGTGTCGCGTTCGCCCAGCACCGATTCGCCAGGCCGTTCGCCGCTGCGCATGAGGCCGGCGGCCCGTTCCGCCATGTGCGCCGAAAGCACGGACTGCACGGCAAGCGGCATGAGGCTGTCGGGCGCTTCTGGGCGCATGGCATCGCCTGCGGGGCCCAGGCGGAACAGGTCGCCTTCGGCTTCAAGGTAACCAAAGGCGTAAGCCGCGTCGCACCAGCGCGCCACGTAGCCGGCGTCCAGCCCGCCGGCTTCGGCCAGCGTGTGTGCAGAAGCGGCCTGCAGCCGGTGCAGGGTGGAAAAGAGGCCGGCGCTCACGCCGATGAATGCGATGTAAAGGCCAAGGGCGCCTTGCGCCTGCTGGCGGAACTGGGTTTTCAGGGTATCGGACGTCATGGATGTTCTGTGAATGGCCAGGAGAATGGGCGTTCAGCGAGCGGCTGGCGGGATGCCGTATGATGTTCCTTGAAGACCCCTTTCAATCCGGGAGCGTTCCATGAAGAAAAACACCGGCGTCCCTTCCGTCACGCGCTTCAGCGAATCCGATTATGAAGCGGCCCTGCGCCCGTTGCAAATCGAGCTGGTAAAACTGCAGCGCCATTTCATCAGCAGCGGCGAACGCATCCTGGTCATTGTGGAAGGCCGCGACGGCGCCGGCAAGGATGGCACCATCAAGCGCATCGTGGAACACCTGAGCCCGCGTGACACGCGGGTGGTGGCCCTGAACAAGCCGTCCGACCGCGAGACCGGACAATGGTATTTCCAGCGCTACGTGCCGCACCTGCCCAGCCCCGGCGAATTCGTCCTGTTCAACCGCAGCTGGTACAACCGTGCCGGGGTGGAACCGGTCATGGGCTTCTGCACGCCCCAGGAATACGAGGACTTCATGAACACGGTCAACACCTTCGAAGCGCTGCTGGTGGGATCCGGCATCCGGCTGTTCAAGTACTACCTCGACATATCGCGCGAGGAACAGGTACGCCGCCTGCTCGACCGCGCCAAAAACCCGCTCAAACAGTGGAAAGTGAGCCCCATCGACAAGGTGGCCGTGCGCCGCTGGAAAGCCTACAGCCGGGCTCGCGACGCCATGCTGTCGCGCACCCATCATCACGCCGCGCCCTGGACCGTGGTCCATTCCGACAACAAGAAGGCCGCGCGCATCCACCTGCTGCGCCACCTGCTCTCGCGCCTCGACTATCCCGGAAAACTGCGGCGCCTGCTGCAATGGAATGCCGACATCGTGAGCGAATGGCCTGCCGGCAGCGCCCTGCTGCCGCCGCTCGCCTGAGTGGTAAACTGCAAGTTCGCTGGAGGTTTTTCCGTGCCCTTCTCTCCCCTGCGCCTGCTGCTGCTCGTTGCCGCCTTCGTCCTGCTGGTGACCCTGGTGCAGTTCGGACTGGTGAGCGTGGCCTTTGAAAAACTGGACCTGTCCAGCCATTCCGCCTACCTGCTGCTGCTGGCCACCCTGGTGGGCAGCACCATCAACCTGCCGCTTTTCAGCGTGCGTTCGGAAGGCGCGGCCTCCTCGGTACTGCCCCCGGAACTGGCGCGCCTGCCCCTGTTTCGAAAAATCCCGTTCACCGGCCGCACCACGGTGGTGGTGAACGTGGGCGGCGCGCTGATTCCCCTGGCGTTTTCCCTCTACCTGATGGCGCACCGTCCGCTCACCCCTTTCGAAGTGCTGGCGGCCATCGCCGTCGTGGCCGGCGTGGCCCATGCCATCAGTCGTCCCATACCCGGCGTGGGCATCGCCATGCCCATTTTCATCGCGCCCATCGTGGCCGCGCTCGTGGCCTGGCTCATCAATCCGGAACAGCGGGCCCCGCTCGCCTACATCGGCGGCAGCCTGGGGGTGCTGATCGGCGCCGACCTGGTGCGCCTCAAGGACCTCAAGACCCTCGGCGCGCCGGTGGCTTCCATCGGCGGCGCCGGCACTTTCGACGGCATTTTCATCACGGGCTTCGTGGCCGTGCTGCTGGCCTGACATGACGGTGCGACTGCAATCCCTGCTGTGGGTGGGCGCACAATTTGCGCTGGTGGCACTCATGCTGTGGTGGTCGGCCCCCTGGCACTCCAGCACCCTGGCAATCGGCCTGGCCATTGCAGCCGTGGCGCTTGCCCTGTGGGTCTTCATGCACAACCCGCCCGGCAACTTCAACATCCGCCCCGAGCCGCGCAACGGCGCCCGCCTGGTGACAAGCGGCCCTTACCGGCGCGTGCGCCACCCCATGTACGTGGCCCTGCTGCTGGGCACGGCCGCCATGGCGGCAGCGGGCTCCGGTGACGGCAGCCTGTGGGCGCTGTGGGCGCTGCTGGTGGTGGTGCTCAACTTCAAGGCGGCACTGGAAGAACGGCTGCTGGAAGCACGTTTTCCTGAATACCGGAACTATCGCGAACACAGCTGGCGTTTCCTGCCGGGAGTCTGGTGATGAAGCTCCATATCCTTTCCGACCTGCACAACGAACGTTCCGTGTACCAGCCGGCGTTGCGCGATGCCGACCTGGTGATCCTGGCGGGCGACATCGACGAAGGCACGCGCGGCATGGAATGGGCGCGCGCCACGTTCGACTGCCCCGTGCTGTACGTGGCGGGCAACCACGAATATTACGGCGGACACCTGGAACGCACGCGCGAGGCGCTGCTGCTGGCGAGCGACCCGCAGGTGCGCTTCCTCGACCAGGCCTGGGATGAATGGCGTGGCATCCGCTTCCTGGCCGCCACCGCCTGGACCGATTTCACGGTGACGGGCGATGCGGCCGCCGCCAAATGGGGGGCGCGCACCACCTTCAAGGATTTCGACCGCATCGAGGCGGCCAACGGGCGCCGGGCCCAGCCGGCCGACTTCGTGGTGCGCAACCAGGCTGCCCGGCAGTGGCTGCAGCGGCAGCTTCAGGTGCCCTACCCCGGCCCCACCGTGGTGGTCACCCACTTTGCCCCGTCTCTGCGTTCCCTGGAAAACCAGGGGCACCCGCACACGCACCTCGATGCGACTTTCGCCAATGCCTGGGATGACCTGCTGGGAGAACCGGCCGTGCTGTGGATTCACGGCCACACGCACCTGGCGGTGGATTACCGGGTGGGGGCCACGCGCGTGTTTTCCAATCCGCGCGGCGTGGCGGGGGAAAACACCGGCTTCGATCCCCACTGCCTGCTCACGCTGTAGGCGCAGCGCTCAGTCGTCTTCGCCCAGTTCGGGATTCCACCCCTGGGCACGGGCATGCTCGATGGCCTGCTGGTGGATGCGGATGTAGCGCTCACGCAAGGCGTCCGGCAGGCGGCTGGGCAGATGGCCGTATTTTTCCCATTCGGCATAGACCTGCTCGTACAGGGCCTGCATCTGGCCCGCGGTCCAGCCGGCCCCGTCCTGGGTTTCCGGCAGCAGGCCAAACACCCAGGCGTCGCGGATGATCCGGCCCAGGTGGGTCATGCCACCCTGGTGGTCGTGAAAAACTCCCGCATAGCGCTGTTCCATGGTCACCTCGTGAGGCCCGCATAAAGCATGGGCAATTTTTCCGGCAGGCGCTCCACCTGGTCCAGCACCTGGTAGCGACGCGCCCCGAAGATGCGCGACACGTACTGGTCCGCGCGCGGATCGAGCGTCATGCAATAGGTGGCGATGCCGTGCCGGCCCGCCTCTTCCACCGCCTTGCGTGCATCGTAGCGCAGGTACTGGGGGTCGCGCACGTCCACATCCGCCGGCTCGCCATCGGTGAGCACCAGCATCAGCTTGCGCGCCGCCGGCTGCGCGCGCAGCGCCGCCGTGGCATGGCGCAGGGCTGCACCCATGCGCGTGGAAAGCTGGCCCTGCATGCCGGCCAGGCGCGCCTTGGCCAGTGGCCCGTAGGGGTCGGCGAAATCCTTGAAGCGCCAGTAGCGCACGTCGTGCCGGCCGTCGGAACAGAAGCCGTGAATGGCGAACGGATCGCCCACCTTGTGGATGGCGTCCGCCAGCAGCACGGCCGCCTCGCGCGTGAGGTCGAGCACCGTGTGTTCCTGCCCCGCCACGCGCTCGTTGGTGGACTCCGACAGGTCCAGCAGCACCAGCACGGCAATGTCGCGCACCTTGCGCACGCTCCGCATCATGATGCGCGGGTCCGGATGGCGTCCCTGGCGCCAGTCCACCAGGGCATCCACAGCGGCACCCAGGTCCACCTCATCCCCCTCCTCCAGCTTGCGCAGGCGCGTCACGCCCTGCGGCTGCATTGCGTCCAGCAGGTATTTCATGCGCCCGATCAGGCGCTTGTGGCGCGCCGTGATGTCGTCGATGAGGGCCAGTTCCCCCAGCTTCGCCCGGCGTTCCAGCACGGTGGCCCAGGACGGCCGCTCGAGCTGGATCTGGTAATCCCATTCCGCGTAATGGAAGGGATCGGACAGTGGTTCCTTGCCTTCCAGTTCGTTGTAGCTTTTCCCTTCGTCTTCGTAGGGAAACAGTTCGCTTTCCAGCACCCAGATTTCCTGGGCGTCATCGCCGGCGAGCTCGGTGTCGATTTCGTTCACCATTTCCATCAGGCTCACCTTGCGCCGCACCTGGCGCGGCGCGTCCAGCACGGCGACTTCAGGGGCGCCATCGCTGCCGTCGAAGGCCCACACGTAACGGTTGTCGTCCCGGTAAGGGGCGCTGGGCCTGTCCGAGCGCGGATTGAATGGCAGCTGCTTTTCACGGAACGCGTGGGCCAGCGCCACGCCCATGTCCCAGGATGCCTGCGGCGTGTCGAGCCGTGGCGAGGCGGCGTCAAACAACGTGCGCCCCAGCATCACCCAGGCATCGGGGTCGCGATAGCCGGGGTCGATCAGCGCGCGCGCCAGGCGGTCGAGCCAGGCGCCGGCATGGGTGCCATTGACCGGGCTGGCGTTGTGGAAGCGCGCCCACAGGGCCTGCAGCCCGGGAAAGCGCCGAATGGCGAGGGCTTCCACGCGCGCATCTTCCACCAGCTCCACCAGCGCGCGTTGCAAGGGGTTGAGGGTATCCCCGCGCAGCGGGCCGGTGGTGGCGGCCAGGTGCGCGGCGCAATGGGCAGCCGCCGCCCGGTAGAGTTCGGTACCCGGCACGCCTTCCCAGTCGTCGAAAGCATCGGGCAGATGAAACAGGTGCCCTTCGATGTAGGGCTGGTAGCCTTCCCGCTGCTCGAAGTCGCCCGATGTGGGGCGCAGGAAGAAATCGCGCCCCCACAGGGCACGCAGGTACATGGCGATGCGCCGCTGCACGTCCACAAACAGGGTGCCCTTGCGCTCCTTCTGCAGCACCGCGAGCGACTCCTTGGACTCCAGGCTGAAATAGGCCACCTGCGCTTCGAAATCGGTGCGGTGCGCGTGCGCCCCCCACGAGGCCCAGCGCCGCAGGCCGCCCAGGGTGAGCTGGCCCAGCAGCAGGTCGAGGTGGTCCAGCAGCGGACGCAGGCCGCGCGGGGCCTGGCCGATGAAATGATTCAGGAACTGCAGGTACTGGCCGAACAGCTCGGGATCGGACAGCCGCTGAGCTGCCACAGGCGCCGTGGCCAGCAGGCGCTCGATGACGGGGCCCGACGTGCGCGAGGCAAATCCCAGTGCCGTCTGCAGGAGGTCGGCCAGCACATCCTCGCCCACTTCGCGCGCCACCGCAGGCCCGGCTTCGATCCAGGCCAGCACCGGGTCCGCCCCCTTGCCCAGACGCGACAGTGAACCGGCCCCCTGCAGGTAGCGCTCCAGCGCCTGCCCCGACAATTGCCGCGTGGCTTCATGCCAGTTGGCCTGCAGGGACTGGCGGCAGGATTCCGGCAGGTCCTCCAGCAGTTCGGCGTGATCCTCCAGGTGCACGGCCATGGGCAGTACGCTCAGAAAAAGGTGGTCACGGCGGCATCGAGCGCGTCGCGCATGTCGGGGTCGTCCGTGATGGGACGCACCAGCGCCACCCGGCAGGCACTTTTCGCGTCCACGCCGTGCGCGATGAGGCTGCCCGCGTGGATCAGCATGCGCGTGGAAATGCCTTCGTCCAGCCCATGCCCCTTGAGGTTGCGCGCGCGCTCGGCGATGGACACCAGCTTGCCCGCCACGTCAGCGCTGACAGCGGCCTCATGGGCCACGATTTCCGTTTCCACGGCGTGTTCGGGATAGTTGAAATCCAGTGCGCCAAAGCGCTGCTTGGTGGACTGCTTGAGGTCCTTCATGAGGCTCTGGTAGCCCGGGTTGTAGGAGATCACGATCTGGAAATCGGGGTGCGCGCGCACCAGTTCCCCTTTCTTTTCCAGGGGCAGCACACGCCGGTTGTCGGTGAGGGGGTGGATCACCACGGTGGTGTCCTGGCGCGCCTCCACCACTTCATCCAGGTAGCAGATGGCCCCGTGCCGCGCCGCGATGGCGAGCGGGCCGTCCTGCCAGCGCGTGCCCTGGGCGTCGAGCAAAAAACGCCCCACCAGGTCGGCGGCCGTCATGTCTTCGTTGCAGGCCACGGTCACCAGCGGCCGGCCCAGCTTATGGGCCATGTATTCCACGAAACGGGTCTTGCCGCAGCCCGTAGGGCCTTTCAGCATCATGGGCATGCGCACCGAGTAGGCGGCTTCGAACAGTTCCACTTCGTCGCCCACCGGACGGTAGTAGGGGGCGCCGGCAATCCGGTATTGGGACAGGATGTCGCTCATGGTCTACACCTCAGGGACAAAAAACCCCCGCACCTTGCGGCTGCGGGGGCCAAAAAAGCAAAACCATGCCGTTCAGACAGTTTTGCCGCGGAAAATCACCATGGCCGTCCCCTGGGACTGGCTGAAGTTGTCGTAGCCGACGAGGCGCACGTGGTTGTCGGGATTGGCCTTGTGGCAGGCTTCGGCTTCCGCCAGCACGCGGTCCACGTCGGTCTCGCCGAACATGGGCAGCTTCCACATGTACCAATAGGAATCCATCAGGTACTGCGGCTCGATGTGCTCGATGGCCGGGTTCCACCCTTTCTTCACCAGGTACTCCACCTGCTTGCGGATTTCGTCCGCCGTCATGGGGGGCAGGTAGGAAAACGTTTCGAACTTCCGGCTGGCGGGATCGCTCAGGCGGGACTTGTAGTCCATCACTTCGCTCATGACTCTCTCCTTGAATGCGGTTTACTTGTGGGCCACGTCCAGCTTGTCCACCGTATCGAACTCGAACTTGATCTCCTTCCAGGTTTCCATGGCGATCTTGAGTTCGGGACTGTGCTGGGCGGCCTGGGTGAGAATCGCCTTCCCTTCCTTCTCCACGGCCACGCCCTGGTTGCGGGCCGCCACGCAGGCTTCCAGCGCCACCCGGTTGGCCGCGGCACCGGCCGCGTTGCCCCAGGGATGGCCCAGCGTGCCGCCGCCGAACTGCAGCACCGAGTTGTCGCCGAAAATGTTGACCAGCGCCGGCATGTGCCACACGTGGATGCCGCCCGAAGCCACCGGGAGCAGGCCCGGCATGGCGCCCCAGTCCTGGTCGAAGAACAGGCCGCGGCTGCGGTCTTCCTTGATGTGGCTGTCGCGCATCAGGTCGATCCAGCCCAGGGTCGCTTCACGCGAGCCTTCGAGCTTGCCCACCACCGTGCCCGAATGCAGGTGGTCGCCGCCGGACAGGCGCAGGATCTTGGTGAGCACGCGGAAATGGATGCCGTGGTGCGGGTTGCGGTCGAGCACGGCGTGCATGGCGCGGTGGATGTGCAGCAGCATGCCGTTGTCGCGACACCAGTTGGCCAGTCCCGTGTTGGCCGTCAGACCGCCCGTGAGGTAGTC
>JAGWIW010000119.1 GCA_028866015.1 Betaproteobacteria bacterium | reverse complement strand
GATTCCGCCCTGGTCGGTGAAATCCATCTGGCCGGCCACGCCCGCGAAGAGCATGCTGATGGGATCCTGCTGATAGACGACCACGGTTCGCAAGTGAGCGAAGTGACCTGGGCCTTGTTCGACCGGTTCATCAAGCGCGCCGGCCGCCGGCCCACGCTGATCGAATGGGATACCGACGTGCCTGCCTACGAGGTTCTGCTCACCGAAGCGGGAAAGGCCGAGGCGATCATGCATCAGTGCGATGGACTCATCGCCGCCGCCAAGGCTCGAGCCCGTGCTTAGGGCAGTCCAGACCGCGTTCATTGCAGCGTTGGACCATGGTCCTGCGCAGATGCCCGCCGGCCTGTTCGCAGGTACGCCAGACCGGGCACTGCTCGGGATGAGGGTTCATGCCAACACTGTCTCTCACGCGCGGCTCATCGCGCTCGAAGATACATTTCCGAGAACGCGCGTCCTGCTCGGCCACGAAAAGTTCAACGAACGCTCCCGGCAGTTTCTTGACTGGCCGGGAGCGACCACACGGCCGCTAGCGCAGATCGGACAAAGGTTTCCTGCATACCTCAGGTCGATGGGCGAAACCGACACGATCGCCGAACTGGCCGTGTTCGAATGGGCTTGGCTGACCACCTACCATGCGGCCGATGCCGTTGCGTTGAAGCTTGGCGATCTTGCCGGGCTCGATGAAACCGCTCTTCTCGCAGTGGTCGTGGCGCGGCACCCCGCGGCAAATATTGGATTGGTATGCGAGGGGTTGCGCGCGCTCCTCGGCGAAGAGGTTCCCGGACTGCAAGAAGCAGAGGCGCTACTACTCACCCGGCCGGATGCCGAAGTGTATGCCTATCCGGCCACTGCAGCCATGTGGTGGACCATGGCCCATCTCGAAGAACCGAACTCGATCGGTAACCTTTTTGCCTCCGCCACCGAACCTGACCGTAAGGATCAACTGTCGCCCGACGACTTCATGCCGGCGCTGCTCGCGCTGATTGAAGCGGGCGCCTTGCAACGGGTGGGTTAAATGAAGCGCATTGTCGCACAATACGATCGGATAGTTTCGCTCGTCTCGAGCCGCCTTCCCGAAAGCCTGATGCTGCTGTTCATGCGTGTCGTGCTGGCGGGGATTTTCTGGCGATCGGGGCAGACCAAGATTGCCGAGGGGACCTGGTTCACGATCAGCGACAGTGCGTATTACCTGTTTGAAACCGAATACAAGGGCGTTCCCCTGCCGCCGCACTTGGCTGCAATCATGGCTACGACCGCCGAACACGTCTTCCCGATCCTGCTCGTCCTGGGTCTCTTTACCCGCGGCGCCGCGCTCGGGTTGCTCGGCATGACCATGGTCATCCAGATCTTCGTCTATCCCGATGCCTGGTGGACCGAGCATTCGCTGTGGGTGGCGATGCAACTGGCGCTGATCGCGCGCGGCGCGGGCCTGATTTCGCTCGACCAGCTGCTTGCCGGAAGGCGCAGGGCGTGAAGTCCGACGAAGCCTCGCTCGCCCGGTTGACGGCATTGGCGCAGGGCGGCGACCGTGCCGCCTACCATGTGCTACTGTCTGAGTGTCAGCATTGGCTGCGGGGCTACTTCGGACGCCGGGTCGCGCCCAACCATCTCGATGATCTGGTTCAGGAAACGCTGATGGCGTTGCATCAGAAACTGGCCACCTACGATCCGGCCCGGGCATTCCTGCCCTGGCTCGCAGCAATCGCGCGCTATCGCTGGGTCGATCAACTGCGCCGCTTCTACCGGGCGGCCGAAGACGAATTGGACTACAATCTCGCCGCCATTGACGAAGAACCGGCGATCGCGGCGCGGATCAGCCTTGAAAGGCTGTTCGAGCAGTTGCCCTCGGCGCAGGCGCAGGCCATCGAACTGGTCAAGATCGAAGGGCTCTCGATTGCCGAGGCCGCAAGCGCCTGCGGGCAAAGCGAGAGCCTCATCAAAGTGAACATTCATCGCGGGCTGAAGAGGCTCAGCGGGATGATCGAGAAGGCATGAATACGATGAACCGCGATACCAATATGCTCATTGCAGAGCTCGTCGGCGACCTGAAGCCGGTCCGACCGATGAAGTTTTCGAGCGGAATGGCGCTTGCGCTTGGCGGGCTGGGC
>JAGWIW010000118.1 GCA_028866015.1 Betaproteobacteria bacterium | reverse complement strand
TCCCGCCAATTTCCAGAAATACCCTGGCCAGATCCAGGCTTTGAAACCAGGCGATAAGCGTATCTCCCCCTAACAGCGCTGAGGCTCCCAAAATGGATATCACGCTGCTGCAGGCTGCGGCAATGAGTGCCTTCCACGATCCCGAAGCAATGAAGGCAACAGGGAACAGCACGGCCAGCTGGGGTTTGATGCTGAGCAGCCCCGCCAGTATTCCGGCCAGTACAGGACGCTTGTCCAACAACAGCAAAGCACCCCCTGCAATGGCCGCGGTCAGAAACCCGTTTTGCCCGGTAAGGAGGTTATCCCAAATGCCCGAAAAACCAGCCAGGGCCCACAATGCCTGTGGCGTAGTACAAATGCGGCGTACCACAAGAGCGTAAGCTGCAAGGCTTATGCTCATGAAAATAAGGTAAGCATGAAGAAAAGAGACGCGTGCCAGTTGCGAAATCAACAGCAGATAGCTGGGTGGATAAAACCACCCATAACTGCCTTTATTGATCTCCGGGTGCAAGGTATGGAGCACTGCATGCAGCTTGTCCAGGTTATACGCATCCGTTGCATGTCCCAGCAAGGTGACCTTCGATGCACTCCAGAACACGGCAAAATCAAACCAGACGGGAAAACCGTCCGCTTTCACCAGATTGGAATGGGCAATCACTCCAATCGCAAGAATAAAATAGACAAGAAAGAAGACTCGGCTATAGGTAACAAACCGTTCCTTGTTTAGCCAATGACTGTCCGTGCCATACTCCATGCGGAAGTGCTCAGGGCGATGTCTGTACTTCGGTAGGAGATTCTTCGCCTTTCATCGCATGCTTGATGTTGGCAATGGCTGGGCTCAAGATCAGGATAAACAACAGGGGGAAAATACAGAGAATCAGGGGCAATAGAATTTTTGTCGGGATTTTTGCCGCCTGCTCCTCAGCCTTCAGGCGTCGTCCAAGGCGCAAATTTTCAGAATGCACACGCAGTGAATCCGAAATGCTGGTTCCGAATTTTTCTGCCTGGATCAAGGTGGCCACAAGTGATTCAACGTCCTGGATGCCAACCCTCATGGCGAGGTTGGTTAATGCCATGGTGCGGGTGGAACCGGCGCGCTGTTCCAGCATCACCAGCCTGAATTCGTCCGAAAGCGCCTTGCTGCGAATGCGCATTTCCTCACCTACGCGTGCAATGGCCACATCCAGCGCCAGGCCCGCCTCCACACAGATGCGCATCAAATCCAGCGCATCCGGGAAATTTTCATATAATTCCTGCCGTCTCCTGGATGCAAGGAATGAAAGAAAAAAATTGGGCAGCATGTATCCGAGCGCCGAAAAGACGATGACTATCAGTGCCATCTGCTTGCTGTCGAGATTCCAACGGAATAAGGCAGACAGCAACAGAAAAACCGATGGGAAAGCGAAAGTCAACGCTGTTTTAAGTCCCAGATAGACCAAGCCGGCCGATTCGCTGCGGTAACCGGCCGCCATCAGCTCACGGCGCAAGGGAGAGACATCCCAGGGTTCCTTGGGGGCTGAGAACTTGGCCAGGGGCTTGAGGCGTTCCTTGAGCATCTGGCCTGCCTGGGTCAAAGGCTCCGGTTCTTCACCGTAAGCCTTTCTCTCTTCCTCCACCATTTTGTGAAGGCGGCGCACAGCTGAAGGTTTGTGCATGCTGCTGATCAAATACAAGGCCATTCCCACGACGACAGCCGCGGCAAGGACCATGAGTATGATGAAGGTGATCGATTGCATGCGTGAGGTCTCTTTATACCCGGATGTTGATGATCCGTCGGATCCAGATGATGCCAATCACCAGAAGTGCTGCCATGACTTTAAGAATGGGGATGCTACCCGGATCTTTCCAGAAAAAGCTGATGTAAGACGGATTGATCAGCATCATGATGCCGGCAAAGAAGAACGGCAATGATCCCAGGATCCATCCGGACAAGCGCCCTTCTGCGGCCAACACCTTGACGGTTCGACGCAGCTTGAGGCGCTCCCGGATCAGCTTTGAAAGGTCGAGCATGAGGCTGCTCAGATTTCCGCCTGTTTCGTTCTGGATCAGGATGGCCAAGGCAAAGTAACGCATGTCCATGCTGTCAACGCGATTGGCCAGATTCAAAATGCCTTCCCGTACTGTGGC
>JAGWIW010000051.1 GCA_028866015.1 Betaproteobacteria bacterium | reverse complement strand
TACCAGGGCCACTGGCTGGTGCTGTATTTCTACCCCAAGGACGAAACGCCGGGCTGCACCGCAGAAGCCTGCGCCTACCGCGACGACATCCAGAAGATCCGCAAGCTGGGCGCGTCCGTGGTGGGCGTGAGCATCGACGATGCCTCCAGCCACGCCGAATTCGCCCAGCACCACCACCTGCCCTTTCCGCTGCTGGCGGACAAGGACGGCACGGTGGCGCGGCTGTACGGTTCGGAGCGCAATTTGCTGGGCCTGAAGATTGCACGACGCAACACCTTCATCATCAATCCCCAGGGCCGGATCGCCAAGGTGTATGAAAGCGTGGATGCGGCCAGCAATCCCGGAGAAGTGATCGCGGACCTGACGGCGCTTGAATCAGCGCGATAGGCGTTCGCGTTCGGTCTGGATGATGTAGCGCTGGATCAGGCTGACGGTGGGGCCGGGCAGGCGCAGGAAGGTGCAGCCGGCACGGCGCAGCACCTTGCCGCCGGGCGCGGTGATGTCGAAGATGTTGCGCACCTGCAGGTCCACCGTGAGCATGCCCACCTGGGGCAGGTTGATGCTCACCCCGAAGAATTCCGCCCCCGGGCGGAAATCCACGTCTCCCAGGGCCGCCACCAGGCTCACCCCGCCGCCGCTGATGTCGTACAGCACCGCTTGCGCCGTGCGCACCGGGCCGTTTTCCTGGCGCATGGGAATGCGCGCCTTGATGGGGTTGGCCAGCGGCGCGGAAATGCGGAAGTTTTCACGGCGTTGCAAGCGGAACAGCGCTTCCGGGGCATGGGCCCAGAACGCGTCGCGGCCATCGTGGCGCACGGGGGCAAGCCCCTCCAGGGTGAAGCGGATCTTGATGCGGTTGCGGCTGGTGACCGCGTTGATGCGGTCGGCCTGCAGGATCTTGCGGTTGGCGTCACTGCTGCTGCCCAGGTCGAAGATCAGGTTGTTGCCGTCCTCCGACACGTCCAGCAGCGAGGTCAGCAGGAAATCCCGTCCCTGGTTGAAATGGAACGTGATGAGCGCGCCTTCCTGACACAGCGCGCGCAGGATGAGGCGCGCATCTGACTGGCCGACCAGTTCGTATTCGCTGAATTCCGGATCGTTTTCCTGCTCGGGCGGCGAGGCGTTGGCAGTTGCGGCCGGCTGCGCCAGCGCCGCTTCCTCCTGCGCGGAAATCACTGGCGGGAACTGGAACATGGGGTCCTGGTTGGAATCCAGCGCTGCCTGTGCTTCCTGCAGCACGCCTTCGATCAGGCGCTCCAGGGTTGGGGTGGGTGGCGCTGCCGTGCCCATCCATTCTTCGCTGTGGCGCAGGCTGTCTGCCACCACCGCCAGCATTTTTTCCCGGGCTTCGCGGTGGCTGCGGTCCACCGCCGCCAGGTCGCGGTAGTTGCGCAGGCTGCCGGTGAGGGCCAGCGCCAGCTGTTGCGCCGTCAATTCGGTTTTGGTCTTGTAGTCGTTGATGTCGTAGCAGGTCATCACGAGCTGCTCGGGAAACTGTCCGGGCTGTCCGGTGCGCAGCACCAGCCGCACCGCGCGATTGCCCAGTTCGGTGCGCACGCGCCGGGCCAGGGTGAGTCCCGCGTCTTCCGTTTCCATCACCACGTCCAGCAGCACCACGGCGGTGTCGGGGTGCTCGCGCAGCAGGTCGAACGCTTCCGCGCCCGAATAGGCATGCAGGAAATGCAGCGGTTGGCCTTCAAAGGTGAAGTTCTGCAAGGCCAGGGTGGTGACCGCATGCACGTCGCTCTCATCGTCCACGATGAGGATTTTCCAGCCCTGCGCCGAGCCGCCACGGGTGGCCTCATCCTCCGGGGCGAACACCAGATCGCTTACGGTCGCGTTGTCCTGTTTTCTCGCCTGCATGGTCCGCTCCTCTCCAACCCGCGCGGGGTAGGGTCTACCACTATACCAGCCTCCACGCCAGCCTGCCGGCTTACAGCGGCCAGCACAGGGTGAACAGCGCGCCCCGGCCCGGCTCACTGCGGCACTGGATGCGCCCCTTGAGGGTCTGGGTGACCAGGTTGTACACCACGTGCAGCCCCAGCCCGCTGCCGCCGGAGCCGCGCCGGGTGGTGAAGAACGGCTCGAAGACCCGGCCCAGCACCGCCTCGTCCATGCCCTGCCCGTCGTCCTCCACCTCCAGGCAGAACTCGCCGTCGGTGCTGTGGGCCGCAATGCGGATGTGCCCGCCTGGGCGGCCCTCGAAGCCGTGCACCAGGGCATTCATCACCAGGTTGGTGACGATCTGCGACAGCAGCCCGGGGTAACTGTCGATGGTGAGCCCCGCTTCGCATTCCACGCTGCAGGTGGCTTCCGCCTTGCGCAGGGCGGGCGTGAGGCTGGTCACGATGTCCTGCAGATAGTCGCGCACGTCGAAGATGCGCCGGCGGTTTTCGTTGGAACGGTCCACCGCCACCTGCTTGAAGCTGCGGATCATGCCGGAGGCGCGGGCGAGGTTTTGCAGGATCATGCGACTGGACTGCTCCGACACCGACAGGTACTGCTCGAGGTCGGTTTTTTTCATGTCGCCCTGGCGGTAGCGTTCCGCCTGGGCGCGGGTTTCGTCTTCCAGCACGGACGCCGCCGTCACCGCCACGCCCAGCGGCGTGTTCACTTCGTGGGCGACGCCCGCCATGAGGCCACCCAGGGCGGCGAGCTTTTCCGATTCCAGAAGCTGCTGCTGGGCTTCCCTGAGCCGCCCCAGGCTTTGCTCCAGGTTGGCGGCCAGACGGGTTTTTTCAAGACCCAGCTGGATCACGGCGTGGAAATAGCGGTGCAGGTAGCGCGCGCTGGTGAGCATGGCGGCAAAATAGATCAGGCACATGATGCCGAACACGGCATGGATGGAGGAGCCGCCCTTCACCAGGATAAGCCCGGTGATGGGCAGGCACAGCAGCGCGGCGTATAGGGTGAAGGCGAGCGGCATGGGCGAGAGAATGGGCACGGCGCCTGCCACCATGCCGGCCAGCACCAGGGCGGTGATCAGCACCGGCTGGTCCGGCGCCTGCCACAGCAGCACGGTGCTGCCGATGCCCCAGGCCACCCCGCTGAGCACGGCGCCCGCCAGATAGTAGGTGCGCCAGCGCGGGGCGGCGTCAGGGCCCGGGGCGCGCGCAAAAAACTGCCGCCCCAGCAGGTAGCGTCCCAGGGAAATGCCGCACACCAGCGCGCACCACGCCCACACGGCCCGGGCCGGCAAGCCCAGCGCCACATCCAGGTAAGACGTCAGGATCGCATTGAGGCAGTTGACGCCCTGCGCCAAGGCCACGCTGCGGTAGAGCAGCAGGGTTTCCTGGGCGTAGATTCCTGCCGTGAGGTCCTGGGCCGCGATGTCGGTATCCTGTGACATCGCGGCATCATATCAGGCCGCGTGGCGGCCGGCGTGCACGCGGTTGGCCTGCAGTCCGTCGCTGCCCGCCTCTTCCAGGAAGCGCACCCCATCGCCCACCTGCAACTGGTCGAAGCTGGGACGCACGCAGTTGTAGCGGTGGAAATACAGTTCGGTGCCGTCGTCCTTTTCGATGAAGCCGTAGCCCTGCTCGGGAAACAGCCGGACCACCTTGCCGTGCGCCTCCGGCTCATGGGTCTTGACGTCGCCCCGGATGCGCCGGCTGTATTGTTCGAGCTGGCGCCGGGCCGCATCGAACGCGTCGCGAATGGCCACATGGACGTCTTCCGCCTTGTCGCGGTTGACCACGATTTCCGATCCGGGCACGGTCAGGTCCACACGCACGTTGAACAGCTTGCCCTGGTGCTTGTGTTTCTGGATGATGCCCACCGTCACGCGGCAGGCCATGATGTGCGCGGAAAACTTTTCCAGGGATTCCGCCTTTTCCCGCAGCGCGGCTTCGATGGCTTCAGAACGGGGAATGTCGCGAAAGGCGATTTGCACCGGAAGCTTCATATCAACCTCCAAACGTTGGGTTGCAGGAAGGATTCTCCACACGGACTTTCCTTCGATTCCAGCATACACCTCCCCGCCGCCCCGCAACCCCATCCACTCCCCCCTATAGGGGTTTCTCCTTATTTCCAGGCCTCGGGCCTTCCGGTAAGTTCAGATTCAACCGGGCAGCGGCATAAGGAGCGCATCGTGATCAAGGCCAACATGCACATCGGCACTTCCGGATGGTCCTACGAACACTGGAACAGGCTGTTCTACCCGGCGGGCCTGCCGCCTGCGGATCGTCTTGCCTGGTACGCGCGCCATTTCCGCAGCGTGGAAGTGGACAGCGCGTTCTATCACCTGCCCACGGAAAAAACCCTGCAGTCCTGGGCCGAATGCGTGCCGGCCGACTTCCGCTTTGCGGTCAAGGCCAGCCGCCACATCACGCACATGAAGAAACTGTCCGACCCCGGTCCGGCCCTGTCACAACTGATGGGGCGGCTGGAACTGCTGGGCAGCAAGCTGGGACCGGTGCTGTTCCAGTTGCCGCCGCACTGGGCCCTCAACCTGGAACGGCTCACGGCATTCCTCAAGGCCCTGCCCCAGGATTTCCGCTACGTCATGGAATTTCGCGATCCCAGCTGGTTTGACCCGCGCGTGTATGAACGCCTGGCCGAACATGCGGTGGCGCTGTGCATCTATGATCTGGACGGCCAGGTGTCTCCGCTGCAGGTGACCACCAACCTGGTGTATGTGCGCCTGCACGGACCCGATGGCCCCTACCGCGGCGAATACAGCGGGCATGCCCTGCAAGGATGGAGCGACATGCTCAAGCGCTGGCGGCGCGAAGCGCGCAAGGTGTACTGCTACTTCGACAACGACGAAGCGGGCCATGCCGTGCAGGACGCCCTGCGCCTGCAGGAAATGGTCAGCCGCCGCGAGACGGCCTGGCGTGAACCGGGGAAACTGCTGCGCCTGCAGCGCTTTTCCTGGATTCCCGCTGTCGCAGGTAGTCCAGCACCGCCGGCGCAGCTCCGCTGAATTCAATGCGCGCCTGCTTGCGCTCGCGCTGGAAGGCGTACATGGGGTCGTAATATTCGCGCAGCAGCACGGCAATCCAGGTGCGGTGCAGGTCCACGCCGCGCTCGGCAAGCTGCGCCTCGAGCGCATCATCCATGAGCTGCGAGAGGGTTTGCATGCGCACCCCGCCCAGGCGCCGGGCGATGCCGGAGAGGCTCTGGCGCAGGCGTTCGGCAAACAGCCGGCGGCCCTCCGCTTCGCCGTGCAGCGCCGTGAACTGCGCGCACAACCCCACCACGTAATCGCGCAGGATGCGCTCCACGCGCGCCTCGAAACCGTCTTCCAGCCACACGATGGGGGCCTCTTGCATGCGCTGGTAGAGCGTGAACGGCACTGAACAGCTGCCCACCATGGGGCTTTCGTCTTCAACCACGAAGCGCTGGGTGCCGGCAGCGCGCTGGCGCAGCAGGTCGATGGCCAGCGCGTTTTCGAAATCGATCTGGGACGGCTGCGGCGTGGCCTGCCGCCCGAAGCTGGAGCCGCGATGGTTGGCATGCTGTTCCAGGTCCAGGGCCCCGCTCACCTGGGCCAGCACGTCGGTCTTGCCGGTGCCGGTAAGCCCGCCCAGCAGCACCCAGTCGCATTCCGTGAGCGCCGCCTCGATGGTTTCCAGCAGGAAGGTGCGCATGGCCTTGTAGCCCCCGCTCACGCGCGGGTAGGCGATGCCGGCCTCCTTCAGCCATTGCTGGGCAATCTGGGAACGCAGGCCGCCGCGGAAGCAGTACAGGTAGCCCTGCGGATGGGCGCGGGCAAACCCGGCCCAGGCTGCGATGCGCGCTTCGCGCAACGCGCCCGACACCAGGCGGTGCCCCAGTTCGATGGCCGCCTGGGCCCCCTGCTGGGTATAGCAGGTGCCCACCTTCTGGCGTTCGGCGTCATTCATGAGCGGCTGGTTGACCGCGCCCGGGAAGGCCCCCTTGCGGAATTCCAGCGGCGCGCGCACGTCCAGCAGCGGCACTCCCTGCAGAAACAGGGTGCGGTAATCGGCGCTGTCCGGCCGCATCAGGCCACCTCCACCGCCAGCTCCCGGCGCGGCTCCAGGGTGCCGATGGCGTGCACGGCCACGCCCGCGTCGCGGGCGGCAGCCAGGAAGGCGGCTTGACCGGAAGGCTCCACGGCCACCAGCAAGCCGCCGCTGGTCTGGGGATCGCACAGCACGTTGCGCCGGAAGTCGTCCAGGGGGCCAATGCGCGCACCGTAACTTTCGAAATTGCGCTGCGTGCCGCCCGGCGCGCAGCCGGCCTCCAGGTAATGGGAAAGACGCGGCAGCTGCGGCACGGCGTCGAACGACAGGCGCGCCATGAGGCCACTGCCGTCCGCCATTTCCACCAGGTGGCCCAACAGCCCGAAGCCCGTGACGTCGGTCATGGCGCGCACCGCCTCGAGCTTGCCGAAGGCGCTGCCGGCGCGATTGAGCGTGCACATCCAGTCGCGCGCCAGCCCCACGTGTTCGGGCTGCAGCAGGCCTTTCTTTTCGGCGGTGGTGAGAATGCCAATGCCCAGCGGCTTGGTGAGGTAGAGCATGCAGCCGGCGATTGCGGTGTCGTTGCGCTTGAGGTGGCGCGCATCCACCACGCCGGTCACGGCCAGTCCGAAAATGGGCTCGGGGGTGTCGATGGAATGTCCACCGGCCAGCGGAATGCCCGCCTCGGCGCAGGCGGCCTGGCCGCCGCGCACCACGTCGCCCGCCACTTCCGGCGGCAGCAACTGCACCGGCCAACCCAGAATGGCCACCGCCAGCAGCGGATCGGCGCCCATGGCGTAGATGTCGCTGATGGCGTTGGTGGCGGCAATGCGCCCGAAATCGAAGAGGTCGTCCACAATGGGCATGAAGAAATCGGTGGTGGACACCACGCCACGCGTGCCGTCGAGGGCATACACGGCCGCGTCGTCACGGGAGGCGTTGCCCACCCAAAGACGGGGGTCGGGTTGCACGGCACCGCTGGCGGACAGGATGCGATCGAGCATCCGGGGCGAAATCTTGCAGCCGCAGCCCGCCCCGTGGCTGTACTGCGTCAGGCGAATGGGATCTTTCATCACGGCTGACTTGTACCGCAATCCGCACGGTACTGGCAACAAAAAAAGGCCGCCCGCAGGCGGCCTGAACGAGGATCAACAGGGGGAAAAATGCGGATCAGAAGTGGTATGCGGCGCCCAGGGTCCACGCCGTGCTGTGGTTGTAGAACGGGGTGGAATCGCCCAGGTCGTAGTACTGGGCTCCCAGGCGGCCTTCAACCTGGGGCGTGAAGTGGTAACGCACGCCCACGCCATAAGTGCCGCCAGTCTGGGATGAACCGCCGCCGGCGGCCGTGATCCAGGTATGGGCCACGCCTGCCTTGGCATACACGCCCACCGTGTTGGCGGGGTCCAGATAGTAGGTGCCGATGAGGGACACGTCGCCTTCTCGGGCATGACCGTCACCCATCAGGCCGGAAAAATTGCCCAGCGTGTTGTACGAGCCTTCCACGCCCAGGTTCATCGCATGGGCCTTCCACAAATCCTTGCCGACGAAGAGACCCAGCAGATCGCCGGTGTCGGAAGATAAACCGTTGCCGTTCATGTGCGCCTGCCCGACGTTGATGCCCAGGTAGGTGCCAGAGTCGGCATGAGCCGCCACGCCGCCAAGGGCCAGGGCTCCGGCCAACGCGATCGCATGTTTTTTCATGATTGTTTCCTTTCTTTGCTCAAAATGGTTTCAGTGCATGCGGGGATGCGACCCCGCTACTGCATGGAGCGCGCACATGCAGACAAAGTTTCCCGCAGGGCTGTCAAAAATTTGCAACCAACTATTTCCCCTGAGGGCTGATATATAATGGGCCCCGTTGCGCTGAGGGGAGTTCCCATGGTTTCGAAAGGCCGGCATGAGCCTTGATATCCACACCATTCTGGTGACACTGGCCCTGCTCGCGTTCATGCTCTCGGGCCTGCTGGGTCTGGCCAGCCTGCACGCCGGCAACATGAGCACCGGCATTCGCCTGTGGGCCTTTTCCAGCCTGTTCACCGCCCTCGGTTTTGTTCCCGCCTATGTCTACCGCCTGCCTGTGCCCGGCTACGGCTGGGGCGTGGCCATCGGTGCCAGCCTGCTGCTGGCGGCCCTGGGCCTGCAGTACCTGGGCATCCGATCCTTTCTTGGCAAACCCTCCCAGCGCACCTGGGTCATCGGCTGGCTGGGGCTGGCCATCGCGCTCAACTTCTGGCTGTGCATCGTGCAGCCCAACGTCACCCTGCGCACGTTCGTGAATTCCCTGCTGTATGGTGCCGGCAGCCTGGCCTGCGCGCGCGCACTCCTGGTGCCCATGGCGCAACCCCAGCGCACGGCCTACTGGCTTACCGGCGCGTCCTTCACCGTGCTGGGCGGCATGCTGTTGCTGCGCGCCGGCATCATTGCCCTGGCGCCCGAAGGGCAGTACGGCCTGTTCGTGAGCTCCCCCCTCAACACCCTGGCGTTTTTCCTGGCCAGCATCGTGCAGCTGTGCGTGACCTTCGGCTTCGTGCTCATGGTGAATTACCGGCTGATTGCCGATGTGCAGCAAATCGCCTCGCGCGACATGCTCACCGACGCCTTCACGCGCCGTCGCCTGGAAGAGGAAGCGCAGCGGCTGCTGGCCCACTGCGGCCGCACCGGCGACATGATGGCGGTCATGATGATCGACGTGGACCATTTCAAGTCCGTCAACGACCGCTATGGCCACCCCGTAGGGGACGAAGTGCTGCGGCGCCTGGCGGACGTCGCCCAGCATTCCATCCGCACCGACGATTACTTTGCGCGCTACGGGGGCGAGGAATTCTGCATCCTGATGCTGTCCACCACCGAGCAGGAAGCGCAGGTGCTGGCCGAACGCCTGCGCGTGGCCTATGCCGCAGCCCTCGTCAACGTGGCCGGCCATGCCGTGAAAAGCACCATCAGCATCGGCGTTGCCGACACCATGAGCGCCGGCCTGGACTGGCACAAGCTGGTGAGCGCTGCCGACCGGGCGCTCTACCGGGCCAAGCAGCAGGGCCGCAACCAGGTGGTGCCTTTCGCCAGCCTGGAACTCGCCCTGAGCGCCTGAAGCGCCGGCACTCCGTGCAGAGTGCTACCATGAATCCATGCAACGTCTCCTGATCCTCATCGGCCTCGTGATCCTGTTTGCCGGCCTCGTCTGGCCCTGGCTTGCGCGCCTGGGCCTGGGCCGCCTGCCGGGCGACATCCGCATCGAAACGGAACACAGCGTGTTCTACATTCCCCTCACCACCAGCATCGTGCTGTCGGTGATTCTGTCTGTTCTGCTCTGGATTTTTCGTCGTTAGGAGATAGGCCGTGAGGGAACTTGCCGAACTGGATGTCCTGATCCTTCCCGGCTGGCGCAATTCCGGCCCGGACCATTGGCACAGCCACTGGGAAGCCGCGTTTCCCCGCTTTCGCCGGGTGCAGCAGCACGACTGGGAAGCCCCGCGTTATTCTGACTGGGCCCTTTGCCTGACTGAAGCCCTGGACCAATGTGAACGTCCGGCCCTGCTGGTGGCGCACAGCCTGGGCACGGCGCTGGTCACGCGCTGGGCCCTGGAAGCCGACACGCGGCATGTGGCCGGCGCATTCCTGGTGGCCCCCACCGACACGGACCGCTTTGCCAGCCTGCCGGAAACTTCATTTCAGGGATTCGACCCGGTGCCCATGCGGCCCCTGCCTTTTCCTTCCTGTGTGGTGGCCAGCCGCAACGACGAGCGTGTGAGCATGGAGCGGGCGCGTGCTTTTGCCGGGGCCTGGGGTTCCCGTTTCATCGATGCGGGAAATCAAGGGCATCTCGGTTCAGCCGCCCGTCTGGGCCTCTGGCCGCAAGGCCTGGTCTGGCTGGGTCAGTTTCTCGCCGCCCTTCCCGCTCATGCGGGCGTGTAGTCGATGCCGTGCTGAGCCAGGCCTGAAAGCCCGATGTGGGTCTGATTGGCTTGCGTGCCGGCAGCCAGGACCAGCAACTGCACTTCTTCGCTGGCCTGGTTCGCGGCAGAGGTGATCATCTGGGAGAAGGTGGTCAAATTCTGGCTATCGATCGTAGCACCCACCACGTTGTTCCAGACGGCGCTCACGAATGCATTGGGGCTTGCCGTAGTGACCAGGTTATCGTTGAGGACCAAAGTCGCCACATCCGTCAGCGTCTGCCCGGCGTCGAACAGCTTGATGCCGATGCCCACGAAACCGGCATTGGACAATGCCGACTTGCCCAGCGCCGCCCCCAGGATTTCCGCCGTTTCGCCGGCGGATTGGGTGGCCCCCAGGTCAAACGCCACACTGGTGTCCGTGAAGTGCAGGCGGTCCACACCCACCAGGGTATCCGTGCCATCCCGTCCCGGCGTGGGGTCGTACACCTGCAAGGTATTTGAGGCCGGTTGCGTGATGATGTAATCGGTGGAGGCGCCGTCATAGTTCACCACGCCGTTGACCGGGCCGGTGATGGTGTCGTTGTTGTTGGTGCCATAGGAGGTGGTGGCCACCCCGGTGCCGGGCACCGCCACCAGGGTGTTGTTGGCCGTGCTGTTGACGGTGACGGCGTAGCTGGTCAGGGTATTGGCGCTGCTGTCGGAGAGCGTCACTGTGGCGTTTGCCGCTGGCGCCCCTGTCTGCACGCCCAGATCAATCAGGGCCGTGCCGTCCGAACCCACGGTGGCCGTGCCGGTCAGGCTGCCGGAATCGAGCTGGTTTGCCGCCAGCCCGCTGATGGCGTAGTGGACCGCAGTGCCCGAAGCCACGTTCACGGTGGAAAGCTGCAGGTAATCGTGCCCGCCCGCATTCACCGCCGTGGGGCCGAACAGGATGTACGTGGGCTTGACGTGATAGCCCAGGCTTTCCATCACCAGCCAGTCGGTGGCCGACATGGGCCCGGGAATGCCGGTCGGCCCGGGGCCAAAGCTGTCTGTAAGGGTGGTGGCCCAGTCGGCCGGGTCGCCCGTGCTGCTCATGTCGAAATTGTTGAGGTTGGTGGTGCCCCCGTTCACGGAAAAGTAGGCGGGAG
>JAGWIW010000015.1 GCA_028866015.1 Betaproteobacteria bacterium | reverse complement strand
AGCGTGCCGGATTCTATCCGCCGCCACCTGGAGCATCGGACCTGCCGGGGCTTGAAGTGGCCGGGCGCGTGGTGGCCCTGGGTGAGGGCGTTCAGGGACCGGCTGTGGGCGCGGCTGTCTGCGCCCTGGTGTCGGGTGGTGGCTATGCCGATTACTGCACGGCTCCCGCAGACCTGTGTCTGCCGGTGCCCAATGGCTTTTCCATGGTGGAAGCGGCTGCCCTGCCGGAAACTTTTTTCACCGTCTGGAGCAACGTGTTTGACCGCGCCGGGCTCAAGCCCGGCGAATCGCTCCTGGTGCAGGGGGGGTCGAGTGGCATCGGCACCACCGCCATCCAGCTCGCCCGGGCCTTCGGCCATCCCGTGTTTGCCACGGCCGGCAGCCCTGAAAAATGTGCAGCCTGTGAAGACCTGGGGGCCGACCGTGCCATCAACTACAAGACAGAAGATTTCGTGGCCGTGATCAAGGAGCTCACGGCCAAGCGTGGGGTGGACGTGATTCTGGACATGGTGGGAGGAGACTACATTCCGCGCGAGCTCAAAGCGTTGGCCGATGACGGCCGGATTGTCCTGATCGCTTTCCTGGGCGGCTCCAAAAGCCAGGTGGACCTGGCTGAAGTCATGCGCCGGCGCCTCGTGATTACCGGCTCCACCTTGCGCCCGCGCAGCGTGGCGTTCAAGGCCGAGATCGCAGCCGCGCTGCGCGCCAAAGTCTGGCCCCTGCTGGAATCGGGGCGGATCAAACCGGTGATTCATTCCACTTTTCCCATGGGAGAAGCTGCTGCTGCGCATGCCCTGATGGAATCGAGTGCCCATGTGGGCAAGATCGTCCTGACCCGGGCTGGGGCGGTTGGATAATTTCACCTCGGCTGGTTTCTGGGTCGCGCTGGCCCAGATCATCAGCATCGATCTCGTGATGAGCGGGGACAATGCGGCCGTCATTGCCCTGGCGGCCCGAGACCTGAGCGGGCGCCGGCGACACCAGGCCGTGATGCTGGGAAGCCTGGCGGCCGTGGTGTTGCGCGTGCTGCTGACCTTTGTGGCAGCCAAACTGCTGGTGGTGTCCTACGTGCAGACGGCGGGCAGCCTGCTGTTGCTGTGGGTGGCCTATCGGCTGGTGCTGCCCAGCCGCCCCGCAGCGCCGGGAGAGGCGGTGCGCCAGCGCAGCCTGGGGGAGGCGGTGCGGGCCATTGTGGTGGCTGACGTGGTGATGAGCCTGGACAACATCCTGGGGCTCGCGGCCGTGGCCCGCGGCAACCTGCTGCTGCTCACCATCGGGCTGGCCATCAGCATCCTGCTCATCGTGATCGGCAGCGGCGTGCTGATGCATCTCATGAAGCGTTATCCGGTGATCGTGATACTGGGCGGTGCCTTGCTGGGCTATGTGGCAGGCGACATGCTGTTGTCCGATCCGGCCTGGGCCGCGGCCCACTGGGTGCACCAGTCCTGGCTGCACAACGGACTGCCGGTCATGCTGGCCGCGTTGATTGCCTTACTCGGTCTGCGTCGTCCGGCCTGAACGTTCATTCGCCTGTCCCGGGGCAGGGGCTTGCCGCGGCTGGCGCAAGTGCGAAAACTGGGCATCGTAGGTTTTTCCGACAATGCTGACCAGAACCCCGGTGGTCCAGCCGAAAGTCAGCAATCCCGACATGGCAATGAACAAGGCCAGCTGACGCCACCCGGCGGGAAGCAGCACGTCGCCGTAGCCCAGGGTGGTGTACGTTTCCCCGGCAAAGTAGAACGCGGTGCGAAAATCCTGGATGGCGTGCACAGCTTTTACCGTGCTGGCGATGGTGAGGATTTCAAGCAGGTGGGTGGCCAGAATCATGCTGACGAGCAGCAGGAAATACATCTGGCGTCGCCATTCCTTGCGCTCGCTCAGGTAGCGCGGCCAGTGCAGCTCGAAACGGTGCATGACCAGGTACATGCCGATGCTGTGGATCAGCACCGAGGCCAGGATCATGGAAATGCCAAGCAGGACTTCTTCAAGTGATCGCATGGGAACAAGGTGAAAGTACTGTGGTGCGTGATCGCGCGGCTGGCGCCCCCGGCAGGAATCGAACCTGCATCTGCCCCTTCATCCCACTGCGGCTTTCGCCGCCGCGGCAGTGCCGCGTTTGTGGGCTGGACTTTCCCTTGGCCCTGGCCATCCGGCGGTAGGCCGCGTCCGTCAAGTCTCTACACATTCCCGGCCAGCGCCGGGCTTTGCTCGGTATTGCCTCGCCTTTGCAGGCAGGGGGTTCACCGACTTTGAACGCATTCACGCTGCCCTTTCGAGACGGCGTGCCCAAATGTTCAGGAGGGGGCTGTTATATCCATTTAACTACGGGGACCCGCCGCCATACTAGCATTTTTACAGGGGGATCGGCAGGGTGTCCGGGCTTTACATGAGAATGATTATCATTTATGATCGATCCATCGATCTTGAACTCAACGGAAAATCGTGACATCCATGAACCGGTATCGTTGGCTGCCAGCCGTCATGCTGGCTTTTTCGGGCCTGGTGAGCGGCCTGGCCCAGGGGGCGGATTCCACCGCCGTGATCACCATCCACAACGGCAAATTCGAGCCTTCCGAATTGCACCTGCCGGCCGATGTGCGCAGCCGCATCACGGTGCGCAACCAGGACGCCTTTCCCGCAGAATTCGAAAGTGTTCCCCTGTCGCGGGAAGTGGTGGTGCCGCCGCGCGGTGAAGTGTCTTTTTTTGTGGGGCCAGCAGCCGCTGGCCGCTACGGCTATTTCAACGATTTCAACCATGACATGAAAGGCACTGTGGTGCTGGAAGCGGCGGGAGGGCATTGAAATGCTGGCCACTGCAGTCATCCTGTTTCGGGAAGTGCTGGAGGCGGCGCTTATCGTCGCCATCGTACTGGGGGCCACCCGGGGTGTGGCGAACCGCGGGCGCTGGGTTCTGGCTGGCATCGGAGCCGGCCTGGGCGGTGCCGCCATTGTGGCGGGGCTCGCTTCCACCGCTGCCGCATTGCTGACGGGCGAAGGCCAGGCGCTGCTCAATGCTGCCATCCTGCTCACGGCCGTGTGCATGCTGACCTGGCATAACGTATGGATGTCCTCCCATGCGCGCGAACTGAAAGCCGAGCTGAGTGCCGTGGGTGCCGACGTGCAGTCGGGTTCCAAGCCGCTGACGGCGCTCGCCGTGATCACGGCCATGGCGGTGATGCGCGAAGGGTCCGAAGCGGTCCTGTTCCTGTGGGCCATTGCCGCAGGCGGCGAAGGGCGCGGTTCCATGGGGGTTGGCGCCATGCTGGGCGTGGGGGCGGGCGTATTGGCCGGCAGCTTGCTCTATCGCGGCTTGCTGCGCATTCCCGTTCGCCATTTCTTCACGGTGACGAGCTGGCTCATCCTGTTTCTGGCGGCGGGCCTTTCGGCGCAGGCTGCTGGTTTCCTCAACCAGGCGGGCTTGCTGCCGGCGCTTGGGCAGGGCCTTTGGAACACTTCCGAGTGGCTGGACCAGAACAGCCTGACCGGCCAGTTGCTGCACATACTGGTGGGTTACGTGGCAAGCCCCTCGGGCATACAGATCCTTTTCTACCTGGCAACGCTGGGCGTGATCCTGCTCCTCATGTATCGCCCGCGCTGGAGATCCCTATAGCATGACCATTCCGAAAGGTTTTTTGGGGGCGCTGCGAGCGACCCGGGGGGGCTTTTTTGCCTCGATTCTGATGATGGCTGCTGTATCAGCCTGGGCCGACGACGACTTCATCGTCTACTCCCCCCATGTGGCGCAGGGACAATCCGAGGTGGAGCTGCGCGGCTACACCTACCAGGACGGCCGCGCCAATCTCAACGGCGCCGGCGCCTTCGAAACCTCCCTGGCCCATACCTTCACTTCCTGGTGGAAGGCGGAACTCTATGCCGGCGAATTCACGCGTGATCCCACATTGGGCACGCACCTGGCCGGCCAGGAGCTGGAAAACATTTTCCAGCTGGCCGAAGCCGGCGAATACTGGGTGGATCCCGGATTTGTGGCTTCCTACATCCACAACCGCCAGCCCGGTGTTCCTGACGGAGTCGAGTTCGGTCCCCTGCTTGAAAAACAGGTGGGGCGCCTGGTGCAGCGGCTCAATCTGATCTGGCAGAAAGACCTGGGTGGCAATGCCAGCGGCAAATACAACTTCCGTTCCGCCTACAGTTTTGGGTACCAGTTCAGCACGCGCGTGGTGCCCGGGTTTGAAGCCTATTACCGTCCGGCGGATGACGCGCACCAGATCGGGCCGGCATTTTCCGGGGAGCTGCCTCTGGGGCGCGGCGACGAACTGGAGTACAGTACGGTGATGCTGTACGGCGTCAATCACGGCGCGCCGGACCGCACTGTCATCATGCGCGTGGCCTACGAATTTTTCTGATGGAAGCAAAACCCGGGAAGCTTGAGCGGCGGCGACTGCCGGCCACAGTGGTGGTGCTGTCGTGGGTCAGTTTTTTCAACGATGCCGCCTCCGACATGGTCATCCCCCTCATGCCGCTGCTGTTTGCCGGGCCTTTTGGCGGCGGCGCGCTTGCCCTGGGGCTGGTGGAAGGGCTGGCGGAAGCGGTTGCCAGTTTCATGCGCCTGTGGTCCGGACGCTATTCCGACCTGCGTGAAGGGCGACGCAAAGGGCTGGCCCTGGCGGGCTACGCCATCTCCAATGTGGCGCGTCCCTTGCTGGGACTGATCCATTCCTGGGTTCCGGCCCTCTTGTTGCGCAGCGTGGACCGTGTGGGCAAAGGCATTCGCAGTGCGCCGCGCGATGCGCTGGTGGCGGATGCCACGCCGCCAGATCTGCGTGCACGGGCTTTCGGTTTCCATCGCGCGCTGGACAATGGCGGCGCCATGCTGGGGGCCCTGATGGCTGCGGCTGTGCTGGCGCAAACGGCCCTTTCCATTCCCGACATCATTCTGGCGTCCGCCATTCCGGGAACGCTGGGCGTGCTGCTGCTGGCATTGCTGGTGAAGGAGCCGGGCCTGCGCGGACCGAAACCCAAAACTTCCAGCCTTCCCCCCCTGGAATGGCGCCGGTTGCCGGCGCCGATCAGACGATACCTGGGCATCGTGGTGCTGTTCAGCTTTGCGCGCGCATCGGAAACTTTCATCGTGCTGCGCGGCCATGAACTGGGCCTTTCCGCTTCCCTGCTGCTGGTGCTGTGGGCCATGCTCAACCTGGTGAAAGCGCTGGCGAGCCAATGGGGTGGAGTGCTGGCCGATCGCATGACGCATTTCGCCATCCTGCGCCTGAGCTGGGGCCTGTTTGCGCTCTGCTATTTTTGCCTGGCGGCCGTGGCAAGCCCAATCCTGCTTTGGCTGGTAACCCTGGGGTATGGCGTTTCCGCCGGCCTGGGCGAAGGCATCGAACGGGCGGTGGTCAGCGATTTTGCCAGCGCCGGGGAACGTGGCACCGCTTTCGGCTGGTACAACATGGCCACAGGGTTTGCTGCGATTCCCGCGGGTTTGGTATTTGGCGGGGTATGGACCTGGTTTTCCGGGGCCACTGCGTTTGCCATGGGTGGAGTGATCGCGGCCCTCTCTGCCCTGTCCATGCACCTGGCCTTTCATGGCCGCATGACTTCCCGGACTTCCTGACATGCCGTTGCTGACACTCACCAATGCCCATCTGGCCTATGGCCATCACGCGCTGCTCGATGGCGTGGATTTCATGGTGGACGAAGGCGAGCGCATCGGCCTGATCGGACGCAATGGCGGCGGCAAAAGCAGCCTGCTCAAGGTGGTGGTGGGCGAAGCCGTGCTGGATGACGGCGTGCTCTGGCGCACGCCAGGGCTCAGGACGGGCTACGTGCCACAGGAGCCGATGCTGGACGATGCGGCCACGGTGTTGCAGACCGTGTCTGCCGGATTGCAGGGGCATGAAGATGGATGGGTGCCGCAATACAAGGTGGAAACCGTATTGTCCCAGCTGGGGCTTGCCGGTGACCAGCGCATCGCCTCCCTCTCAGGCGGCTGGAAAAAACGCGTGGCCATTGCCCGCGCCCTGGTGGCAGAACCGGACCTGCTGGTGCTGGACGAACCCACCAACCATCTCGACATCGCTTCCATCGAATGGCTTGAAACCCTGCTGCTGGATTTCCGCGGCAGCCTGCTGTTCGTGACCCACGACCGGCAGTTCCTGGATCGTCTGGCCACCCGCATTGTGGAGCTGGACCGGGGGCTGCTTTCAAGCTACGGGCCCTCCTTTGCCGAATACCAGCGGCGCAAGGGCGAGCAGCTGGCAGCGGAAGCCACCGCCCAGGCCAAGTTCGACAAGGTGCTGGCGCAGGAAGAGGTCTGGATTCGAAAAGGGGTGGAAGCACGCCGCACCCGCAATGAAGGACGTGTGCGGCGGCTGGAAGCCTTGCGGCTTGAGCGGGTTGCACGACGCGAACGCATGGGCCAGGTGCGCCTTGCGCTCGATGCCGGCGAGCGCTCAGGCAATCTGGTGGCGGAACTGTCGCACGTGACATTCCGCCATGGCGCACAGGTGTTGGTGCGTGACTATTCCACGCGCATCCTGCGCGGCGACAGGGTCGGAATCATCGGTCCCAACGGCGCCGGAAAAACCACGCTGCTGCGGCTGTTGCTGGGGGAGTTGCAGCCCCAGGAGGGCAGCGTGCGGCTGGGAACACGACTGGCTGTGGCTTACTATGACCAGTTGCGCAGCCAGCTCGACCCGGAAGCCACGCTGGCCGACACCATCAGTCCGGGCGCGGATTTTGTGGAAATCCAGGGCGTGCGCAAGCACGTGGTGAGCTATCTGGGCGATTTTCTTTTTTCTCCGGAGCGGGTGCGTGCCAAGGTCAAGTCCCTGTCCGGAGGCGAACGCAACCGCCTGCTTCTGGCGCGGCTTTTTGCCAGGCCGGCCAATGTACTGGTGCTGGACGAACCCACCAACGACCTGGACATTGAAACCCTGGACCTGCTGGAATCCCTACTGGCTGAATACGACGGCACGCTGTTTCTGGTGAGCCACGACCGGGCATTTCTGGACAATGTGGTGACGCAGGTGATCGTGCTGGATGGACAGGGGGGCATCACCGAAAATGCAGGCGGATACAGCGATTGGGTGCGCTATCTGGCTTCGCTCTCTGGCGCGCAGACGACACCGCAGGCCATGCGTACCGGAAGCAAGGACAAGGCCCCCGGCGGCGAGCGCCCCAAGGCCCGTCCCGAAAAGCTGAGCTACAAGGAAACGCGCGACCTCGAGGCTTTGCCCCAGCAGATCGAGGACATGGAAGCGGAGCAGGCCGCGATCGCTGCGCGCCTGACCGACCCCGAGCTGTACAAGGGTGGACCGGAAGCCGCGCGATCCCTGCAGGCGCGTCATGCCGAGCTGGAATCTGCCATCGAATCCGCCATGGAACGCTGGGAAGCGCTGGAGCAAAAACGATCCCGTTTGGCTGGCAACCCGGTATAATGCGCGGTTCGGAGAGGTGGCAGAGTGGTCGAATGTACCTGACTCGAAATCAGGCGTACGGTTATCCGTACCGTGGGTTCGAATCCCACCCTCTCCGCCATAAAAGCACACTGATCCACTGAAAACAAAGGAATGGCCGGTTTTCGATTTTGTGCTTTCCCACAAAAGATCCAACAAAAAATTTGAGCAAAAAATCGGCAAATTTTTTGCGGCCCTGGATGCAGCACATCGGCAAGATGGGCTACGGTAGCTTTCCTCATGCAGACTAAGTTTTCCATCAGGCTGTTCTGTTTTCTGGCTGTAGGCGTGACCGCCTTGTCCGGGGCTTTGTTCAAGCCGGGCGCCTGGTATGCCACCCTCGTCAAACCTGTCTGGACCCCCCCGAATCTGGTTTTTCCCATTGCCTGGACTGCCCTGTACCTGGTGATCGCAGTGGTGGGTATCTTGCTGTTCGAAGGGCCTTTCAGAATACTGAAGCGGCTCTGGGTTCTGCAGTTGGCATTGAATGGTTTGTGGTCCTGGCTGTTTTTCGGTCAGCATTGGATATTGTTCGGCATGCTGGACATGGTTCTGCTGCTGGCCATCATTGGGTGGCTTGCAGTGCTTGCATTCCCGCGCAATAAAGTCGCTGCATGGTTGCTGATTCCCTATCTCGCCTGGGTTTCCTATGCCAGCACGCTGAACCTGGGCATATATGTCCTGAATGCGAACCAGGACCGTAACGCCCGCGCTTGCACAACGCTACCCGAGGGGGCCAAGGGAATCACTTCCAGCAACGCTTCAGCGCCGGTAAATTCTTGTTAAGCACTTGGCGCTTTCAACTGCTTTGGCTTAGATTCTTGGGTGATCTGATGCGAACAGGTTCATATGACTGATTTGCATTCCTATATAACCAAAAGAAAAATTTCTGGCGGCTCGCGAGAGCCCGGGTGGGGCATCATGAACATACGGCGTATCCTGTTTTTAATGGTCTGCGGCATCTTTTCGCTGCATGCCCTGGCGGATGAAGGCCATGAAACACCGGCAGGCCTGCACTGCAAAAAAACGGCAAGAAGGTTTTTTGAAAAACGCTGGGGCGACGGCATGATTCCGGGGGATGAGGAGGCCACAGCGGCCACCTACACCAACCATATCAATGGGAAGCTCGGGAAGTGTTTCATCCTGATTGAAGGCAAGACGACCACAGTCAAGAAAAAAATCGCTTCCGGCCATTTCCTGATGCTGTACGACCTGTCAGACGGCAAGGAGTACGGATCCTACGAAGAAGAAAACAAACACAGGCGGCTTGGGAAAAGCCAGAAAAACGTCACGTGCCGCGTGAACGGTGCTGCCTGTGGTTCAGAGTCTGAATTTCAGGCGATGATCAAACCCTACATGGAAGAGTGATCCGTTCAGTCGCTTTGCATGGGGCCCGGGAAATTTTGCAGGAAGACATCAGGCCCCCTGATTTGGAATATATTGATCGATGCTGGCCAGATCTGGCAGCAGCAATATCCCCTTCGTTTTCTTCTGGCGGGTGATGCCCACACCGCCTGCCAGGATTTCAATTTCCTGATCCAGCCGGCTTCGCAAATCAAGCAGGGCTGGCTGTATCTGCCGAACCGGAAATGCGCTGCTGAATGACAGGGCCACTGCATGGGCGCCATGCGCCTGCGCTGCCAGCACGATGTCTTCCGATGGCGTTTCAGTACCCAGGTAGATGCAGTGGGCGCCTTTGAGAGTAAAGAGGCAGGCTGCCATCAGCAGCCCAAGCGCATGCCCCTCGCCGGGTACTGTCGTCAGAATGATGCGCGGGTTGCCTTCGGGCAGATCGATGGCTTCAAGCGCCTGCCTGAGCGTGGAGGCGGCGATGTCCGAAAAAAGATGCTCCTCAAACACATGGATTTTTCCCTCCGACCAGGCTTCACCCACCATTGTGGCTAAAGGAGCCACGGTGTCCTGGACAAACTGTTTCAGGCCCTGGCTTTGAAGCAGGCGTTTCAGGGCGGCACGAAACTTGATCAGCTCATGACCCTGGAGCAGTCCCAGCAGTTCGGAAACCGCAGATGCTGCCTGATCACTGGATTGGGTGGCGGTTGTAGACGCTGTCAGTTCTGCCAGCTCATCCAGGCTCATCGACAGCAGTCTGGAAGGGCGATAACCCTTTTCCATCAGACGCTTGACTGCTCTCAGGTGGGTCACCTGGTCGCGGCTGTACACACGGTCGCCGTGGAGGTTGCGGGTGGGGAGGGGGTAGTTGTACCGGGCCTCCCATTTTCGCAGCACATCCTTGGACAGCCCCGTCTCCTGTTCGACCACCGCAATGGGAATGCCTTCCATGATCTGAGCCTTATTTGTCCTGGACAAAAGTTTGACAAAGTTAATTATAACCTTTAGTGTTAGGGATTAATCCAGTTTTGTCCAGGACAAATTATGAAAATTCCAGGCTTCAGCGGGGAAAGGGGGGCGTCCTGGGCATCACCCTTCCGTCCGCCCGGCGGTGGCCTGCAAGATCGGTTGCTGGCCACCCGCGCCCGGCATGCAGCAATGCAGGTGGCCATCAACTGGGTGGAGCAGGGGCGGATTCCCGATGCCATCGTGCGGCTGGGCATACGTCGTCTGCTTGCACAACGACTGAGTGAAATCCATGCGGATGATGCAGCGGATTCCGCCCGGCAAAGCGAGCGGGTCATCAAGGCCATGGGGGCAGCCCCGGTGGCCCTGTTGCCTGAACTCGCCAATGCCCAGCACTACGAGGTGCCGTCCGACTTTTTCAGCCTGATGCTGGGCTCCCGCCAAAAATACAGTGCCTGTCTCTGGGCGCCGGATGTGGAGAACCTGGAGTTGGCGGAAAGTGCCGCATTGGCCGAGACCTGCCTGCACGCGGATCTCAAGGATGGGCAGCACATACTGGAGCTGGGTTGCGGCTGGGGCTCGCTCACGCTCTGGATGGCCAGTCATTACCCCGCAGCGCGGATCACGGCGGTTTCCAACTCCCATTCCCAGCGAGCCCACATTCTCAACAGGGCAAGGCTGGCCGGCCTCAACAATCTGGAGGTCGTCACGGCCGACATGAATGACTTCTCAACCCACGCCCGCTTCGATCGGGTGGTGTCGGTTGAAATGTTTGAGCACATGCGCAACTGGGCTGCTCTTTTTGGACGCGTTCATGACTGGCTGTGCGAGGGCGGCAAGTTCTTCATGCACATCTTTGTCCATCGTTCGACGCCTTACTTTTTCGAAGACGATGGCCCCGGAGACTGGATGACCCGTCACTTCTTCAGTGGCGGCCTGATGCCCAGTGATTCGCTGCCAATGCGCTTCCAAGGCCCGCTAAAGCTGACACACCAGTGGCGCTGGGATGGCCGTCACTATGAACGCACGCTCAATGCCTGGCTTAAAAACCTGGATCGTCGCCGGGAAGCGGTGATGCCCATCCTGGAAGCAACCTATGGAAATGAAATGGCAAGCATCTGGTTGCAACGGTGGCGCATTTTCCTGATGGCCAGTGCCGAATTGTTCGGATACGAAAAAGGGCAACAATGGTGGATCAGTCATTACCTGTTCGAGCGTCCGGCCGCGGAGGAATGCTGAGATGGCCTGGATGCTCTGGCCCCAGGCCCTGATTCCCCTGGGACTCATGGCGCTGATGGCCTGGTTCTATAGCTTCATGCACCGCAACGTGAACGTGGTGGATTCGCTCTGGTCGCTGTTTTTCCTTGCCGCTGCGCTCACCTATGTCGGGTTGTCTCCAGGGACGCGAGCCGGGGTGCTTCTCATCCTGGTGGCTCTCTGGGCACTGCGTCTCGCCATCCACCTTGCCCGGCGCAACCACGGCAAGTCCGAGGACCGGCGCTACCAGGCGATCCGCCGCAACAATTCTCCCGGATTCGAGTGGAAAAGCCTCTATATCGTATTCGGATTGCAGGCGGTGCTGGCCTGGCTCATTTCGCTGCCGCTTCTGGTCGCCGCCACCTCCAGCGCGCCCTGGAACGCGATGGACGGAGTTGGCATCGCCCTCGTGCTGGCGGGGTTTGCCATTGAAGCCGTGGCCGACTGGCAGTTGACCCGCTTCCGCACCAGCCCGGAAAACCGCAACCGAGTCCTGGATTACGGACTCTGGGCCTGGAGCCGCCATCCCAACTACTTCGGAGAAGCCTGCCTGTGGTGGGGATTCGGGCTCATGGGTGTCGCAGCCGGCAGCGCCTGGTGCCTGGTCGCGCCAATGCTCATGACCGGACTGTTGCTGAAAGTCTCGGGGGTGAACCTGCTGGAAAAAGACATCGCGGAACGCCGGCCGGCCTACCGCGAGTACCTCCTTAACACCAGCGCCTTCATTCCCTGGCCGCCGCGCCAGCGGAATGCTTCAGGGCGGGGCGGTCAATGAAACGGATCTGGACACGATTGGTCCTGCTGGCCCGTGAGGGGTACGACACGACACGGATCGAACGGGTGCCCCAACATGGGGAGACTTCCCGATGAAAATCGCCATCGTCGGCAGTGGCATTGCCGGGCTTGCTGCGGCTCACCGCCTTCACGGCCAGCACCAGATCACGGTCTTTGAGCAGGGCAGCCACGTGGGGGGGCACGTTCACACCCACGACGTGCGCCTTGATGGTCGGGATTTTGCAGTGGATACCGGCTTCATCGTCCACAACGACCGCACCTATCCTCACTTCACCGGCCTGCTGGACGAGCTGGGCGTGAAGCGCCAAGCCAGCGACATGGGTTTCAGCGTGAGTTGCAGCCAGAGTGGGCTGGAATACTGCGGTTCCAATCTGAATGCCCTGTTCGCCCAGCGAAGCAATCTGGCGCGCCCGACATTCTGGCGCATGCTGCGCGACATCTTTCGCTTCAACCGTGAAGCGCCCGCGCTGCTGGAACAGGTGGGGGCTGACCAGTCATTGGGCACGTACCTGGACCAGGAAGGTTATGGGTCCATGTTCCGCGACCACTATATCCTGCCCATGGGGGCCGCCATCTGGTCCACCGATCCTGTTCGGGTCGCGCAGTTTCCCGCACGCTTCTTCATTCGTTTTTTCCTCAATCATGGATTGCTTTCGATCAACGACCAGCCGGTCTGGTACGTGATTGAAGGGGGCTCTCGCCGTTATGTGGAAAAACTGATTGCGCCATTCGCTGATTCCATCCGGCTGAACAGCCCGGTGCGGCGCATCAGGCGCAGCAATGATCAGGTGACCGTGTGCCTCGACGGTGGCAGCGAGGTTTTTGACGCGGTGTTTCTCGCCTGCCACAGCGACCAGGCGCTTTCCCTGCTGGAGGCCCCCAGCAGGGACGAGGAAGCGGTGCTGGGCGCCATTCCCTACCAGGCCAATGAAGCCGTGCTGCATACCGACACGCGCCTGTTGCCCAAGCGGCGCCGCGCCTGGGCCGCATGGAATTACCTGATGCCGGAGGGGCCCCAGGGTCGGGTGTGCCTGACCTACGACATGAACATCCTGCAGGGGCTTGATGCGCCCGAGACCTTCTGCGTCACCCTCAATGCCACAGAACTCGTGGATCCTGACCGAATCATTTCGCGCATGACCTACCATCATCCGCTGTTCACTCTGGACGGCATTTCGGCACAGCAGAAGCACCGTGCCATCAATGGGACGTGCCGCACCTATTACTGCGGAGCCTGGTGGCGCAATGGCTTCCATGAGGACGGCATGGCCAGTGCGCTTCATGCTGTGCACCATTTCGAGGACGATCATGCAAAGCTGCCTGTACGAAGGCTGGGTCAGGCATAGGCGCCACGGCCCACGGCCGCATGCCTTCCGCTACCGGCTGTTCATGCTATGGCTTGACCTGGACGAACTGGATCGCGTGTTTTCCGGACGCTGGTTGTGGTCCGTGAATTCACACAATCTGGCGTCATTTTTTCGGCGTGATCACCTGGGCAATCCGGAGCAGCGGCTGAGTGAAGCCGTGCGGGACGAAGTGGAACGGAAGAGCGGCCATCGACCCCTTGGGCCGATTTGCCTGCTGACCCATCCCCGCTACTTTGGATACGGGTTTAACCCGGTCAGCTTTTACTACTGTTACGCCGAAGATGGCACAACCCTGGACACGCTTGTGGCCGAGGTCAGAAATATGCCCTGGAAGGAACGGCATGTCTATGTGCTGCCAATGGACGAAAGCGTTGGAAAACCGGACAAGCCGGCCTTTCGTTCTGCCAAGGAATTCCATGTTTCCCCCTTTCTTCCCATGAATCTTGAATACCGCTGGCGTTTCACTCTGCCGGAGCGAACGCTCAGCGCCCATATTGAAGACCATGAGGGCGAGAAGGTGGTCTTTGACGCCACGCTCAGCCTGCGACGACGTGCACTCAACGGCGCAAGCCTTGCCAGGGCATTGATTCGCTTCCCGTTCATGACGGGGCAAGTGGTCCTGGGTATTTACTGGCAGGCGTTGCGTCTGTGGCTGAAGGGAACACCCATTCACGATCATCCAAAATCCGAACTGAAATGCACGGAGCCCGCATGAATGAACAAGCCCTATCCTTGCCGGAAGCGCCAGGAAAAGACCAATCTCTCGATGAAGGTCGCACGACAGGCAGTGAATTCTCGCGCAGGATCATGCTGCGACTGCTTTCCGGCTTGTCTCACGGGCGCCTGACGATTCACGAAAACGGCATTCGTCAGGCATTTGGGAGTGGTTCGCTGGACATTCACGTGACCATCCACGAGCCCGGCGCCTGGAATGCCATTGCATTCAATGGCAGTGTTGGCGCCGGAGAGAGCTACATGGCCGGGCAGTGGGACTGTGACGATCTGGTGGGATTGGTTCGCCTGTTGCTGCGCAATCGCGACATCCTGGACCGGATGGATCGTGGATGGGTCCGTCTTGTCATGCCGCTGCGCCGAATTCGCCACTGGCTCAACCAGAATAACCGCAGGGGAAGTCGGCGCAACATCGCAGCGCACTATGACCTCGGCAATGAGTTCTATCAGCTTTGGCTGGACCCGACAATGATGTATTCCTGTGCCTTTTATGAGAGAGAGGACATGGAATTGCACCAGGCTTCCATTGCCAAGCTGGATCGTATCTGCAAGGCACTGGATCTTCGGCCAGAGGATCACTTGCTGGAAATAGGCACAGGTTGGGGTGGGCTGGCCCTGCATGCGGCAGGCCGGTACGGATGCCGGGTCACCAGCGTGACCTTGTCGCACAGGCAGTACCAGCTGGCGACTGAACGCATCCGGCATTACGGGCTTTCAGATCGGGTCGAGATCAGGTTGTGCGACTATCGCGACCTGGAGGGCCAGTACGAAAAGCTGGTCTCGGTCGAAATGATAGAAGCTGTGGGAGCCGAAAACCTCAACACCTATTTTCGCCAGTGCGGCCGGCTGCTGAAACCGGATGGGCTCATGTTCCTTCAAGCCATCACCATCGCCGACCAGCGCTATGAGCAGGCCCTGGGTGAGGTGGATTTCATTCAAAAGCATATCTTCCCCGGTGGATTCCTGCCCAGCGTACAGGCCATGTCGGCCGCCATGGCCCGCGCCAGTGATCTGCGCATGGTCTGGCTGGATGATATCGGACCGCACTACGCACGCACCCTGCAGGGTTGGCGGGAGCGATTTGTCGATCAGATTCACGCAGTTCGGCTGCTCGGGTTTGATGATCGTTTCATCCGCATGTGGCTGTTCTACTTCTGCTATTGCGAAGGCGGCTTCCATGAGCGAGACCTCGGCGCGGTTCAGATGTTGCTGGCCAAGCCGAGATGGCATGTCACCCCCCCGCCAGCCTTCTCCTGACAGGTTATGAACTCCGATTGCGCTGGTCACGAGTGGCCGGCGCGAATCACGGAAGTACAGGCCCCATGGTTTGACTGGCCCCCTTGATTGGTAAAAAAATTCTGGAGTTACTGCATGTCTGCAAAAAATGTTTTGAGCATCAAAGGAAAGCTGAATGCCTTGATTGCTGTTGTCATGCTGGGTCTTTTTTTGATTTCCGCATTTTCATTGCTCACAGAAAAATCACAGCTTCTCAAAGATCGTCAGGTGAAAACACAGCATCTGGTGCAGGTTGCCTACAAAATTCTCGAGCATGAATATGAGTTGCAGGCGAAAGGAGAGGTGAGTGAGGCCCAGGCGCAATCGGCAGCGATCTCCATAATCAAATCCCTGCGCTACGACGGAAACGAATATTTCTGGATCAACGACATGCATCCCAACGTCATCATGCATCCCACCAAGCCGGAGCTGGATGGCAAGGACGTGTCTGATCTGAAAGATCCCACCGGCAAGCGGTTATTCGTTGAAGCCGTCCATGTGGTGAAATCGGGAAACGAAGGTTATTTGTCCTATAAGTGGCCAAAGCCGGGGTTTTCGCAGCCTGTGGACAAGATTTCCTACGTCAAGGGGTTCGCTCCATGGGGGTGGGTCATCGGCTCCGGAATTTATCTTGATGATGTCGACACGATATTTTGGAGCTCCATCAAAAAGCAGTTGGCCATTGTGTTGTTGCTTTCAGCATTTATCTACCTGATGCTTCAACTGATTATTCGAAGCATCATTCTTCCGTTGACTGCAATCCGGTTGGAAATAAAGGCGATCCGGGAGACTCGTGACCTGACCCGTCATGTGAAAATTTCCAGACGGGATGAGATCGGGGATATCGCCATCGCATTCAACGAAATGGTCGACAGCTTCCAGGGCGTCATCCAGCGAATGGTTTCTGGGATGCACGAATTGCGCGAAAGCTCCGACCATTTGCATGAGGCGTCGGCCTCGGTCTCTGACAGTTCAAGGCTCCAGCGGGACGCCACGGCTTCCATGACCGCTGCCACCGAGCAAATGCTGGTCAGCATCGAGCATGTTTCCGACAACTCCCGGCATACCCACGAAATTGCCCTCGAGTCCGGCAACCTGTCGTCCAGGGGAGAGCAGATTGTCAGGGCGGCAGCAGACGAAATGAACAGGATTGCCCAAGCAGTGAATCAGTCATCAGCTGCCATCAATCAACTGGGAGAGGAGTCGAAGCAAATATCAGCCATCGTGCAGACAATCAAGGAGATTGCCGACCAGACAAACCTGCTTGCGCTCAACGCCGCAATTGAGGCCGCCAGGGCTGGCGAGCAGGGCAGGGGCTTTGCTGTCGTGGCCGACGAAGTCAGGAAGCTGGCAGAGCGAACCAGCAAATCGACTACGGAAATTGCCAGCATGATCGAGCGCATTCAGGTTGAGACAAGCGAGGCCGTCATCAGCATGAGGCGGGGAAGCGAGCGGGTCACTGAAGGCGTCAACCAGGCCCAGCTGGCCGGATCATCGATGGCCAATATTCGGACTGGGGCTGAAAGTGTGGTTGGTGCCGTCAATGAAATCTCAATTGCGCTGCAACAGCAAACCATTGCGGGTCAGGAAGTTGCAAAAGGGGTGGAGCATATTGCCCATTTGGCAGACAGCAATTTCAGTACGGTCAATGACATTACTCAGACCGCTGAAAGGTTGTCTGCGCTCGCCAACCAGTTGCAAGACACGATTGAGCAATTCAAGGTATAACTTCAAATTTTCCAGAATTGAAGGCGACATTTGAGCAATGACTCCTGTACTGAAAACCACTTCAGAAATGCCGCTGCTGGTCATTGCCGGGTACGGTGATGGCCTGGGGCTCTCGCTGGCCCGCCGTTTTGTGGCCGGCGGCTATCGCGTGGCCGGCATTGCCCGCAACGGGCCTTCCCAGCCTGCGCCCGAAGTGCGCCTGTACCGTGCCGACCTTGCAGATCCGGTGGCCGCTGCGAATGCCTTGCGCGCCATCGAGGCGGATTTCGGAAGTCCGGCCGTCCTGGTGCACAACGCGGCTGCCCTGGTGCGAGGCCCTTTCCTGGAACTGCAGGCGGCCGATTTCGAACAAGCCTGGCGCAGCAATGTGCTGACCGCATTCAACACCTGCCAGGCGGCAATTCCCGGGATGTTGCGCCGGGGAGGAGGCGCGCTCATTCTGAGCGGCGCGACGGCAAGCCTGCGCGGAGGGTCCCGCTTTGCTCCCTTTGCATCTTCCAAATTCGCCCTGCGCGGACTGGCCCAGTCCCTGGCCCGCGAATTCCAGGGACAGGGGTTGCACGTGGCCCATGTGGTCCTGGACGGCATCCTCTGGTCTGCCCGCAGCCGCGCACGGTTTCCCGACCTGCAGACCGAAGGTTGCCTGGACCCCGATGCCGTGGCGGAAACCTACTGGCAGCTTGCGCACCAACCGTCCTCGGCCTGGACCCTGGAACTCGACCTGCGGCCGCAGACGGAATCCTTCTGATGCGCACCGCCTGTGCCATTGTGGGAGGAGGACTCTCCGGGCTATATACAGCTTTTCTGCTGCATCGCCGTGGAGTGGATTGTCAGTTGTTTGAGGCACGCGAACGCTTGGGCGGCCGCATTCTTTCAGTGGGCGATGCGCAGGGCACTGGTCGCTTCGATCTTGGTCCCGCCTGGTTCTGGCCTGACATGCAGCCACGCCTGAGAAAACTGGTCGATGGGCTGGGCCTGGCGGCCTTTGAACAGCAGACCCTCGGCGCCGTGATGGTCGAGCGGTTCAAGCTGGAGGCCCCGCAGCGCTATGAGCGCGGATTCAACATGGAACCGCGCTCCATGCGTTTGCAGGGGGGCATGCAGGCTCTGGTGGATGCGCTGGCAGCTTCGCTTCCTTCATCCAGGATCCACTGTAACCTGCAGGTTTCAACTGTTCGGGAAACAGCGGAGGGATTGCTCGAACTGTCCGGGCCCGATGGGGCACGGGTTGCGGTTGCCGATCGCGTGATCCTGGCACTTCCGCCGCGCCTCATCGCACGCATGACATTCACCCCCGCCCTGCCCGAGGCGTTTGCGCGCTGGTGTGAAAACACGCCCACCTGGATGGCGGGGCAGGCCAAATGCCTGGCGATCTATGACGAACCTTTCTGGTTGGGTCAGGGGCTGTCCGGTACGGCCAGCAGCTTTGTGGGTCCGATGATGGAAATGCACGATGCATCCTTGCCCGATGGCCGCCCGGCCCTGTTCGGATTCATGGGGCTTTCGGCAGCAGCCCGCAAGGGCTTGGGTGAGGAAGCGCTGAAGGGTGCGGCGCTGGCCCAGTGGGCACGCCTGTTCGGTCCGCAGGCACTGGACCCGGTTGCCGTCCATCTCATGGATTGGGCGCAGCAGCCCGATACCGCCACGCCGGCTGACTGGGAGCCGCCCCTGGGACATCCTGCCTATGGTGTTCCTGCCGCGTTTGCTGCCCTGTGGTCGGGGCGCCTGATCCTGTCTGGCACGGAAACCGCAGTGGAGCAGGGGGGGTACCTGGAAGGCGCGCTGGAAGCCGCCGAGGCGGCATCGCTACGCATCTAGGAGAGTGCTTCTCCAGTCTGTCCGCTGGCAAAGTGGACACGTCCGCGGCCTGACTGTTTTGCCGCATACATGGCCTGGTCTGCCAGCCGCAGCAGTGCGTCACCCTCGAGGCTGGCATCCGGAAACAGGGCCACACCGATACTGGCGGATATCTGCACCTGGCGATCCTGGAGGCGAACAGGTTCCTCCACGGCGGCCAGTACCCGGTCCGTCAGGTGCCGGCATTCTGTCTCATCCACAATGTTGGTGAATATCAGGACGAACTCGTCCCCGCCCAGACGTGCCACCGTGTCGGTGGCACGGCAGACGGCATGCAACTTTGCAGCAATCTCAATCAGCAGCTGATCGCCAGCCTCATGCCCCAACGTGTCGTTGACGGCCTTGAATCCGTCCAGGTCCACAAAGCAGAGGGCCAGTTTTTCCCCGGTTCGCCTTGCCTGTGCAACGGCCATATCCAGACGGTCTCTCAGCAGGTTCCGGTTGGGGAGCCCTGTCAACGCGTCGTGATGGGCCATGCGTTCAAGAATCTGCTGCTGTGCCTTCAAATCGCTGATATCCGAAAAAAGGGCCAAATAACGGATGGTCTCTCCCGCTTCATTCTTGATGGCGGACAGGGTCAGCCGTTCCGGATAGCTTTCTCCGTTCTTCCGTTTGTTCCATACCTCGCCAGTCCAGTGGCCTTCCTGAACAAGCTTTTGCCACAGGGCTTCATAAAATGCATCGTCCTGTCGTTCTGAACGCAACAGGTCGGGTTTTTGCCCCAGCACCTCTTCCCGCCCATAGCCGGTGATCCGGGTAAAGGCCGGGTTGACCTCAAGAATCGATGCCTGGGTGTCGGTAATGACGATGGCTTCGTCAGCATGATGGAAGACGCTGGAAACCAGGCGCATGTACTCTTCGGCATTGCGGCGGTCTGTGATGTCTATTCCCACGGCCAGAAGGTATTTCATCTGGCCTTGGTCGTCGAGAATCAGCGTGTTGGCCCAATCCAGCACACGGGTCTTGCCATCCCGGGAAACCCAGGCGTTTTCATAGCGGGTCCGTACATTCCCGGCAAGGGCATTTTGAAAAACCGCTTCCACGCCTTGTTGCTGTTCCGGCATGAGAAAGTTTTTCCAGAAGTAAGGTTTGTCTTTGACTTCCTCGAAGGTGTAACCCGAACAATGCTCGGCCGCACGATTGAAGCGAACGATGCACCCCCTCGTGTCGATGGCCAGTATAGGGGACCCGGCGGACTGGAAGATGGCATCCATGAAGTCGCGCTCCCGGTGCAAGGCTTCCTGGAGCAGCATGCGATCGGTTACATCATCGTAGATGGTGACGATTTCACCGCTTTCGATTTTGTAGATGTAATTTTCGCGCCAGCCGGAAAGATGCTCATCATGGTAAAAGGAAACAGGCAGATGTTCCGGGTTGCCGCTTTTCCACACCCTTCTGAAGGCGTCCAGCAGCCCCATTTCCTCCACGCCCGGAAAAACTTCCGTGATGTTTCTGCCCACCAGGTCTTCGCGCTGGACATGATTGATGCGTTCCGTGGCCCGGTTCACGCGCGTGAACCTGAAGTCTGCACCGTCCGCGACCGCCTGGTAGACGGCCACCCCGCTGCTCATGTTCTCAAGCAATTCTTCCAGGCGCTTCCTGCTGCGCCGGACTTCCTCGTCCTTGAGCTTGCGCTCGGTGATGTTGCGCGATGAGCTGAATAGAACCACCCGGCCTTCCAGCGGGATGGGTCGGCTGCTGACTTCCACATCGAGGACTTCCCCGTTCTTGCATCGGTGTCGGGTTTCGAACAGGGTCGGGCCATGGCCGGAAGTCTGAAGCTCCAGCGAGGCCTGGATTTCCGGTCCGGTCATTTGCGCATCCCAGAATGAAATGCGTTTCCCCAGCAATTCCTCGCGGGTGTACCCCAGCATGTTGCAGAAGGAATCGCTGCACTCGATGAGGGTTCCATCCTTTTCCAGAATGTGGGTGCCGTCGCTGGCATTTCGCAGCAATATGGAATTTTTCTCGCTGAGACTTTCCATTTCCCTGAAATTGGCGATCGCCGTCCGCCTGGAATTGACCAGTTTCCGGACCAGCGGAGAAACCAACAGGTAAAGCATGAGTTGGCCTGCCAACAGCAGGGCGAACAACAGGATTCCAACCCGCTTGAGTTGCTGCGTGATCGGATCATAGAGTTCGGACTGGTCGATTTTCAGGGCCATGCCGATGCCCAAATCGCCAACGGGTGAATAGGCGGTCGCTACATTTTGCCGGCGGTAGTCCTTGGCAAAGACGACTCCGGTTCCTCCTTCAAGGGCGTAATTCATGGGCAGCGCCGCGTTGTCCACGATGCGCTGGAGGCGTTTGAACTGGTTTGCCGACGCGCTTCCCAGGAAGCAGTCCATTTCCCGGGCGCTGACCGGGCTGCACAGGGCAATTTCACTGGTGTTGCCCACGGCAGTGATGTCGTGGATGGCTGTTTCCAATGCCGGCAGTCTGGCTTCGAGCAGCACGCTGCCGACCCGGTTTTCGAGGTCGTTGCGGATGGTGAATCGGGCATGCAGGATAAACTGCCGATTCCACAGCAGGGAGGCATCGGCAGGTGTATGCAGGACAATGTGCTGATCCTGGTTTTTCACGAAACTGCCGGCAGAGGCCACTTCAGCTCCTGCAGCATCATGGAAGGATACGGCGCTGAATCTTCCGGAAGCCACCCAGGCCCTGGCAATGCGGGCAAGTGCGTCAACCGGCTCGCGTCGTGAGCCGTCTGCCCGGAGTCGGGTCAGGCTGTCCACGATGGGCGGTCGGTTGACCATCAACTGCGCGTTGGCCAGTTCCCCGCTGATGCGGTTGCTGACCAGGGCTTCCCCGCTTTTGAGCGACAACTGGAGGGTTTTGCTGAGGATGTTTTCGGAGGCGCGGAACATGACCGCGTACACCGATATGCCGGCCGCCAGGGTCAGGGTGGCCAGGATCAGGAAGCCGGCAATCCCGATTTTGGTTTGTTCCTCGGATTTCAATGGGCCATCCCAGCGCTCTGGAGCATCTGTCCTGATTCTAGCACCGAGCCCGGTGCGACAACGTTTTACATGGGAGTGTAGAATGTCCTCTCCGGGAATGCAGCGATCGAAGAACGACTGTCATGAGGGGGTATGAGCCATGAATGCGCGCACCACCGAACTGTATGACCACACCGTGTTTGAAAGCGCCCTGCGCGCCATCCAGAAGCTGGGTCCGGAAAAATTCGCGGCCCTCTATGTGCAAGAGGTGGCTTCAGATGCAGAAACGCTTGCCTATCACCTGAACAAGAATCTGGTGGAAACCCGCCCTGCAGGGGGCTGAAAAAAACCGGCCTAGTGGCCGGCTTCTTTCAGGCATTTTTTCATGAAGGAATTCTTGGCAGCGCCTGCAAGCGGCTTGCCGTTCTTGCCGATTGCCTTGGCTTCGCAGCCTGCCTTGGAGTTGGTCGCCTTGTTTTCCTTTTCGCATTTTTTCAGGAACGAAGCTTTGGCGGCACCGGCCAGGGGCTTGCCGTGCTTGTCTACGGCACGGGCTTCGCAACCGCCGGTCGAAGGGGCCGAGGTGGCAGCATGGGCAGTCTGGGTCAGCACGAAGGCCGCCAGTGCGGCAGCAAACAGTGTCTTGATCACGGGAATTTCTCTCCTGGATGTTAAGGGAAGGTTCATGCTTGCCGGGCCACTATAGCCCAGGGGCCTGCGGTGGGGCAACGGCCACCGGCACCAGCAGGATGGGCACCGGACTTGCCTGCATCACGCTTTCGGCGATGCTGCCCAGCAGCAGGTGGCGCAGGCCCTTGCGCCCATGGGTTCCCATTACGATGAGGTCTGCGGGCCAGTGGCGCGCTTCCTGGAGAATGGCGTCCGCCACGTTTTCGCCCAGTGTTTCGGTTTCCAGCAGCCGGGTTTCGATGTCCAGGTGTTCTGCGCCGGCAATCTGCTTGGCTTGTTCGAGGGCCTGCTGGCCGGTTTTCACCCAGGCCCGCTCGATGGCAGTGCGATCCACGAATTCGGCATCTCCCAGGATGTAGGCTTCATCCACCACGTAGACCACACGCAGTTGGGCCTGCTGGTCCTTGGCCAGCCGGATGGCTTCCAGCAAGGCCCGTTGGGATGTCCTGTTGCCATCGGTGGCGATGAGGATGCGTCGATACATGGCGGGGTTCTCCATGGCCATCGTTATTCCGTGGCCTTGACCAGCAGCACGGCGCAGTCCGCAAGGCCGATGATCTTGCGGGAGGTGCTGCCGAATGCAGACTTGAGGAATCTTCCGCCTCGCTCTCGTCCGACCAGGATGACGTCAGCTGGGAGGGCGGCGGCATGGGCCAGGATTTGTTCGGCCGGAGAGCCGGCAGCCCTATGCGAGGAAGCGGTGATTCCCCGTGCCTGAGCTTCCTGGCAGGCACGCTCAAGCAGCATGCCGGCCTGCGATGGCTGCTCGGTCACAGCCATGAAGTTCAGGGCCAGCTTGCAGGAGGCGGCCACTTCAAGCGCGGCCCTGATGATTCCTTCGCCAGGCGCAGCGGGATCCAGGGCCACGAGGGCCCCGCGGTTCCAGGGCCGGGCGTTGGCAGGTGCAAACAGCATGGTGCAGGGGGCTTCGGCGGCCACCTTGCTTACCATTTCCCCTACCAGGAGGTTGGACAGAAAACCCTGTCGACCCCGGCGCCGGGCCACGAGCAGGCTCGCGCCGAAGCTCCGCGCCTCTTCCAGAATGCCCCGGTGCAGCGCCTCGCAGGGTTTGACTGCGGTTTCCAGAATGACGCCGGCGCGCGCGGCCTGTTTCCGAAGGTCGGCCGCCTTGCGGGAAAAATCTTCGGCCTGGCGCCCGGCGAGGTCGGGTGAGGCGATTTCATACTCCAGATTGCGGATCATGGGCAGAACGGCTCGCAAAGGCACGGAGCAGCGCGAGGCCAGATCGAGGGCCAGGCTCTCGGCGACAGCATCGAAGTCGGTGTGTTCGGTTGCGAGCAGGATCCGTTCGAAGAGGGAGGCCATGACTCAGGAATGGCGGAAAAGGGACATGCCGGAAGCCGCGTACAGCAACACCATCACGGTCAGGATACAGAGGACCGCGTAGACGTGATTTCTTTGCCGCAGGTAGACCGGGATCACGGCGGCAATGCTGGCAATCGGGCAGGCCGACAGCAGGGCAATGCCCAGCAGGCTGAGGGAGTCCCCCTTGTCGAGCGTGGTGATCCAGTGCCAGCCCCCGCTGCCATGGGTTGCTGCAAGGTAGTCTGCGGTGGACAGTTTCCACAGTCGGGGAAGTTGGTCCAGCGGGGCTTGCGGCGGAAGGGTCCCCGTGATGTAGAGCAGGAAGGACAGTACCAGCAGGATGAAGCCTGCCAGGCTGCCCCAGTGCAGCACGTCGGCGTAACGCTTTTCTTCAGGAGGCATGCGCGCGGAATCTTTCATGGAGGTCAGTATCCCAGGCCCTTGAGCAGCGAGCGCAATCCGGAAAACAGCAAGGTGGCGATCACGGCCTTGCGCACCACGGCAGGATTGAGCACCGTCAGCAGGTGCGCGCCGATGCGTGCCCCCATCATCATGCCAATCACCGAGGGCACGGCAATGACCGGCAGGATGGCGCCGCTGTTGAGGTAATACCAGGTGGCCGACGCACTGGCCACGGACAGGATCAGGCTGGAAGAGGCGGCCGCCAGTTTGAGGGGGACACCCATCATGAGGTTGAGGCCGGGCACGTTGGCCCAGCCGGCGCCGACACCGAGCAGGCCTCCCAGGAAGCCGATGCCGAGAAAAAGGATGATGCCGGCCGGCGTGCGGTGCACGTGCCAGGGGATTTCCCGCCCCGAGATGAAGTCGTGAAACACGCCGTGAATGCCCAGGCGCCGGGACAACGGGTCGGGGCTGGGCACGTGGGGGAATTCCGATTTTTTCGACAGCAGCATGAGCGCCGCGATGGTCAGGATGGCCAGCCCCAGCAGGATCTGCACCTGCTGCGCCGGCAGGGCAAGGCCCACCATGGCCCCGCCCATGGAACTCAGGGAGGCCGAGAGGGCCAGCGGCATCACCAGTCGCAGGTTCGCCATGCCATTCCTGAGCAGGGAGGGACCGGCGGCCAGGGTGCTGGCCATGGCCACCAGCAGCCCTGCGCCGCGCACGAAATCGAGGTGAAAGGGAAAAAAGCCTCCCACGATGGGCACAAACAGCACCCCTCCGCCGACGCCGGCGGGAACAGCCGCAATGCCCATGAAAAAACACACCACAAACATTCCCAGCGACCATAGCCACCACGCATGGGCATCCGCGGCGGGCGCCGATGTGGCGGCGCTGGCAAGCAAGGGAAACGCAAACAGCGCTAAAGCCGGCAAGGTGCCGGCAAAAAACCGCATGAGGCGGCGGGGTCGGGTCGGCATGAGGGGAGTATAACGCCCCCCGGATTGCGCAGGGGCAGGGCTTGAAAAACCGGGCACCTTTCCCCACTAATGGATTCATAGGGTAGAGTGGCAACCATTTGCCTCCGGCAAACGCAGCAGAGGACACGCACAGATGAGCCCGTATTCAATTGATGTGGACGAGGCCGGCTTTCAGGAGCAGGTGCTCGATGTTTCGCAACATACCCCGGTGATCCTGGATTTCTGGGCCGACTGGTGCGGCCCCTGCCGGGTACTCAAGCCTGTCCTGGAAAAGCTGGCACAGGAATTCGACGGCCAGTTCGTGCTGGCCAAAATCGATTCCGACCAGAACCAGCGGCTGGCCGGGAAGTTTGCCGTGCGGGGCATCCCCACGGTGGTGGCGGTGGTGGAAGGTCAGGAAGTGAACCGGTTTTCAGGCGCCCTGCCGGAAGGGGAAGTCCGCAAGTTCCTGAAGCGGGTCATTCCTTCTCAGGCAGCCCATCTGCGTTCCCGGGCGGCCGCATTGGTAGCACAGGGGGCGCTGCAGCCGGCCCTTGACCTCTTGCAGCAGGCCCAGCAGCTCGAGCCGGAAGATCCGCAAAGCCTGCAGCTCGAGGCGCAAATTTATCTTGAGCGTGGCCAGGCAGATGCCGCGGCCCAGTCGCTGGAGCGGGTTCCGCCGCAAAAGCGCCAGGACGATGCGTATCGCGCCCTGCAAAGCCAGCTGGAATTCCTGCGCCAATCGGATTCGCTGCCGGGCGAACCCGAACTGCGGGCACGCATCGACCGTGACGGGCACGACCTGGATGCCCGCCTGCAGCTGGCCAACCTGTGCGCCGCCCAGAAACGCTACGAGCCTGCGCTGGAGCAACTGCTGGAAATCGTGCGGCAGGACCGCAGCTTCCGCGACGATGTCGGGCGCAAGACCCTGCTGGAAATTTTCAACCTCATGGGCGGTGGCGGGGAGCTGGTGAGCCGTTACCGCAAGCTGCTTGCCAGCGCCCTCAATTGAACCTGCCCAACAGGAAGTCGCGCAGCACCAGGGCATGGTTGTGCGCTGCGTCGCGTGCGGCATAGAGGAGCGTGACCGTGCCTGAACGCGCCAGTGTCCGTATGGACTCGAAGGGTTCCGGATTTGCGGCCATTTCTGCCAGGTAGCGCTGGCGGAATTCCTGCCAGCGCGCCGGGTCATGGCCGAACCATTGGCGCAATCCGGGGCTGGGAGCCAGATCCTTTTGCCAGTCGTCGAGGGCTGCCGCCTCCTTGCGCAGGCCGCGCGGCCACAGGCGATCCACCAGCAGGCGGATGCCGTCTGCGGGATCCGGCGGGTCATAGGCCCGTTTGATGCGGATCCTGTCCGGTTTGATCATGGGGACAGCATACCCCCCCATCCGGGCTACAACCAAGGGGGTATGTCAGGGGAGCGGCATCGACCCTATGATGGGCCCATGGATGCACAATGCCTCGACGAGGACGGATACCTCATCAACCCCATGGACTGGGACGAATCCTGGGCCGAGCATTTTGCACGCCGGGAAAACATTGTCCTTACGGACGATCATTGGGATGTCATCCGCTTCATGCGAAGCTATTATGAAGCCCACCTGATCGCACCGGACGCGCGTTATTCCATCAAGCATCTGGCCGGACGGTTTGGGGCAGAGGCACGCAACAAGCTGTTCGAACTCTTTCCCTACGGATATGTCCAGCAGGCCTGCCGCATCGCCGGCATGAAGCGGCCGCGCAACTGGAGCACCGGCTAGGCCGGCCACTTCAGTTCACGCAGTCGAACACGTAGTCGCGAAAGGAATCCATCTGGTTGAAGCGGGCGTGCCGGTGAAAGCGGGCGCAGGACTTTTCTGCGGCCTGCTCGGCCCGGGCGCGGTCCACCAGACCCTGGATCACCACGCCGCGCTCGTTTTCATCCAGCACTCGCACCGGCAACTGCCCGCAGGCTGCAAGCATGAGGCAAACGCCAAGGAGCGCGGCGATCTTCTTCATGTCAGCGCAGGTTGCCCGTATGGCCGAGCGAGTAGCGGCCGGGTTGCGGCCACACGGTCAGGCCGTGGGGCTCTTCGCCCACCTTGATCTGCGACACGGCCCCGGTCTCGGTGTCGAAGCGGTACACCACGTCGTCAAAGCGTCCCGACAGCCAGAGCGTTTTGCCATCGGCACTGACATTGCCCATGTCGGGACTTCCCCCTCCGGGAATGGGCCATTGGTTGACCACCTTGCCGGTGGCGAAATCGATCACCGTCACGCTGCCAGGACCATGGGGCTCCCCGTGGACCTTGTGCGAGCCCCGGTTGGCCACGTACAGGAACTTGCCGTTGCGGCTGGGGTAGAGCCCATGGGTTCCGGGTCCGGTGCTGATGAACCCGATTTCCTTGAAGGCATCGCCATCCACCACGTGAACACCGTCGGCTTCCATGTCGGCCACATAGAAACGCTTGCCGTCCGGCGAAATGCGGATGTCCTGCGGCATGCCGCGGGAAGCGCTGCAGATTTCCGTGGCGCCGCGGGCATTGCCGGCGGGAGTATCCACAAAGCGGGTGCGCGGCATCCTGAGCTTGAGATAGCCGGCCACCTTGCGGTGATCCAGGTCGATTTTGACGATGCTGCCGTTGAACTCGCAGGTGAACAGGGCATAGTGTCCGTCGATGGAAAAGTCCGCGTGATTGATGCCGCCGCACTGGGGCGTTTCGATCGAATACTTCATTTTCATGGTGTGCGGATCACGGAAATCGAGGCGGCGGCGGGCTTCCGCCACCACGATGGCGGAGGTGCCGTCGGGCATGAAATACATGTTGTAGGGGTCATCCACCGGCACGGGCGCCCCGGGTTTGCCCGTGCGTGGATCGATGGGCGTCAGGCTGCCGTGGCTGTGACGCTCGTCGTTGTTGGCCACCCACAGGGTGCGCAGATCCCAGGAGGGGACCACGTGCTGCGGGCCGTGTCCCACCTTGAAGTGGTCCACCACCTTGAAGGTGGCGGGGTCGATCACGTAAACGTCGTTGGAGCGCAGGTTAGGGACATAAATGCGTGCCAGGTCTCCGCGCACCGCTTCACTCAGGTGGTCCGGGCCTGTTTCGCTGTAAAGGTTGCTGGGGTCGATTACCGGCGGCATGCCGTGTACGGTGACCACAGGCGCAGCAGAAGGGGTATCGGCTGCCACTCCGTGCAGGGAAGCCAGTCCCAGGGCACCCAATGCGGTCAGTGCAAGCAGGGCTGCCCCCATCGTTCTTGTCTGCTTCAAAATCATCTCCTTGGAGTTTTCAAATCGCTGGAACGCTCGTCGGCAGCCACCATGCTGCGCACGGCCTTGACCGACGTTTCCACAATCCGGCGCACGCCCAGTTCGCCCAGGGCCGCGGTGGCCGGGCGTGGGTCGCCGTGCACGCCGGCCGCATCCGGCGTGGCCGAAGCCTGTGCGCCGGAACGCACCAGCGCAGGGTCCACCGCCAGCGCCAGCGCGGTATCGGCCAAGCCTGCGTGGGTGCCGACCTGGGCCTTGCTGAAGCCGCGCTGCTCCAGGTCGGCCGCAAAGGGTTCCTGGGCTGCATCGTAGTAGGCGGTCAGGGCGTGGGCGCGGCAAGGGGAATGCCCCGCCCATTGGCGGTTCAGGCGTTCCGCCACGCGTGTTTCCAGTCGCTGGTAGCCCCCGTGATCGCCCAGGAACACCACATGCCGGAAACCATGCTGCTTGAGGCTGCGCGCAGCCCCTTCGAGAACGGCTTCAAAGGCCTGGTCGGAAATGGAGAGGGTTCCTGAAAAACGCATGTGGGCTGCCGGAGGGTCGATGGACCCTTCCGGAACGTAGGCAATCACCGGCGCCACCACGGCATGGCCCAGCTGGCGGGCGATGGCTCCGGCCAGCGCGTGCACCCGCACGTTGTGTTTTCCCAGCACCATGTGCGGCCCGTTCTGCTCCGTGCCGCCGATGGGTATCAGCACGGTCGTGGTGCCGGAAGCAACCAGGGCCCTCAGTTCCGGGGAGGTCAGTTCTTCCAGGTAAACACTGGGCTGCCCGGAAGGTTGGGCGGCGGATGCCATGGAAACGAGCGGCAAAGCCAGCAGGGCGAAGGCAGCGATGCTGCGACGCCATGACGGGGCGAAATCAGGCATGAAGGAAAAGGCTTGCGGCCGGAATGCTGCGATTCATCACGGCCATTATAGTCAATTCGTTGCGGTTCTGCCGCAGGCAGGGCGCCAGGGTGGGATGCCCTGACGCCAGGCAGGGATCAGACTGCCGTGCTGACCGAGGAGCCCAGGGTCAGGCTGGTGCCATTATTCTGGACGTCCTGCAGCAGGTTCTGCAGGAAAGCCTGCAAGGTGGGCGCATTGGCCGAAGTGGCTGTGGCAGCGGTTCCCGATGAGCTGTTCAGGGCGGTCACCAGGTTCTGGAAGCTCGATTGCAGCGAGTCCAGACTGTTGCTGGAGGAGGACCCCGTAACTGTGGATGATGATCCGGTACTGGTGGAAGAAGACGACGACGAAAGCTGCTGGATCAGGCTTTGCAAGCCCGTCGCCATGGTGCCGGAAGCCTGGCCATGGTGGTGCTCGTGGTGGCCGCCAGTCTGGCCGGCCACGTTGCCGGCCTGATGCAGGGCGGCGAACAGGTTCTGCAGGAAGGCCTGCATGGCCGCCTGGGGCGATTGTGGCGCGGAGCTGCTGCTGGACGAGGCTGAATCGGGCTGGGAGGCGCTGCTAATCCCCAGTTGCGACAGGGCCTGGGAAATGGCCTGCATGAAATTGCCGCCACCGACTCCTTTGGTGCTGGAACCGTCGCCATCACCATCTCCGCCACTGACCAAAGACGAGATCTGACTGGCACCATTGAGGAAAAGGGATGAAGGATTGGTCAGGCTGCTCAAACCGCCGATGAGGCTCATGGGAAATCTCCAGGTGTAAGGGGGGTGTCTGTCGGCAAGCGGCCAAGGCCGCAGCCCCAGCTTCCACTGTAGTGGAAGACGCCGTCTCCAAAAGCAGGAATAACCGGCTGAATCCCGGTCTTTTAGAAGCTTGGGGCGAAAGTGAAGTTTCCCGATGTTAAAAAGTTTCAGCGAATGCGCAAGCAGCGTAAAAAGATGTAAAGTGGATCGGGGCGATGGAGGCTCGGCGCCAGTGCTTGATTATGATGAAGACCGTACCGAACTGGAACGCAATTCATGGTGAAAGTGCTGCTGATCGACGACGACGTGGAACTGGTCGAGATGCTTCGCGAATATCTCCAGGGCGAAGGCATTGCCGCCACGATCGCGCATGACGGGGAACAGGGGCTGGCCGAAGTGCTGGGAGGCGGTTACGGCCTGGTGGTGCTCGATGTCATGATGCCTCACCTCAACGGGCTGGAAACCTTGCGCCGCATCCGCACGAAAAGCTGGATTCCCGTGCTGATGCTGACTGCGCGCGGAGACGACATGGACCGCATCGTGGGCCTCGAACTGGGGGCCGACGACTACGTGGCCAAGCCGTGCACGCCGCGTGAACTCACGGCCCGCATCCGGGCCATCCTGCGGCGCTCCCAGGCTTCCGGAAGCGATGAGGTCACCCGCCTGCTGGAGGCCGGCCATCTGAAAATGTGGCCAACCCAGCGGCGCGCCGAATGGAAGGGAGTGCCGCTCGAACTCACCAGTACGGAATTCAACCTGCTGGAAATCCTGGCCCGCCACGCTGGCCAGGCGGTCAGCAAGAAGACTTTGTCGGAACTGGGATTGGGGCGCCCGTTGGCCCGTTTCGACCGCAGCATCGACGTCCACATGAGCAAGATCCGCAGCAAGCTGGGGACCCTGTCCGACGGGCGTTCCCACATCTACACCGATTACCGCCAGGGATACCGGTTCATCAAGGAATAGGCATGGGCCGTCTTTTCTGGAAATTCTTTTTCTTCATCTGGCTTGCACAGCTCACGGCCATCTGGGGGGTGGGTAGCGCCATCTGGCTGGTCCGCCACAACGAAAGCGAGAACCTGGAAGGAGTGGACACCAGCCGTCCAGTGACGTTTGGCGTGGAAGCGGCTGCAGCAACCCTGGGGTTTGGAGGGACGGAGGCACTGCGCAACCTGCTGCAGAACCGCATGCGCCATCCGGTCTATGCCGTACGCGAGGATGGACAGGAACTGCTGGCCCGCCCCGTTTCCCCGGAAGCCCTGGTTGCCGTGCGCAAAGCGCTCAAAAGCGGGCTGGCTTCTCCCACCATCCGCCAGGTGGAGAGCGCAGGACATACCTATCTGCTGTTCGTGCCGGACGGCGGTGTCGATGCGGCAGGGCATCCGCCGCCACACCTGTTTCCCATGGTGCCAGTGATCATGGGCACGGTAGCCAGCCTCATCTTTGCGGCATTGCTGGCCTGGTATTTTTCCAAACCGATCGGGCTCCTGCGCCGTGCCTTCCATTCCGTGGCCGAAGGGCATTTCGACGTTCGTGTGGGAGCGCTCATGGGTCGTCGGCGTGACGACCTGGCTGACCTGGGCAGGGATTTCGACCAGATGGCCGACCAGTTGCAGGGACTGATCGAAGGACAGCGCCGGCTGCTGCACGACATTTCGCACGAACTGCGCTCGCCGCTGGCGCGTTTGCAGGCGGCGATGGGACTGGTGCGCCAGCAGCCGGAAAACATTGAACCTTCACTCGCGCGCATGGAGCGGGAATGCGTTCGCATGGACCGGCTCGTGGGGGAACTCCTGACGCTGTCCAAGCTGGATGCAGGTGTTCCGGGGACGCCGCCGCAGACTGCCAACTTTGCCGAGCTGCTGGGTGACATCCTGAACGATGCCTGCTTCGAGGCGCAGGCACAGGGAAAGGATGTCCTCTGGACCGGCCAGGCCAGCGCGGAAGTACAGGGGAATGTGGAGTTGCTGCAGCAGGCGGTGGAAAACGTGGTGCGCAATGCCGTCAAGCATACGCCGGAAGGAACCACGGTCCACCTCGAATCCGCCGTGGACGCTTCATTGCAGTGCGTGCGGCTGGTTGTGACGGACGAGGGGTGCGGCGTGCCCGAAGAAGAACTGGGCCTGATTTTCGAGCCGTTCTACCGCAGCGGCACCCAGGAAAAAAGCACCGATGGCCATGGCCTGGGCCTTGCCATCGCGCGCCGCGCGCTGGAAGCCCACGGCGGCAGCATTCGTGCGACCAACCGCGTGAGCGGAGGGTTGCGCGTGGAAATGATGGTACCCACCACCAATGTGTTTTACCTGGAATCGGCCGCACTGAAAATTGCGGCCTCGTCATGAGCGAGGTTCCTGCAGAAACCCCTTTCGCGATGGCCCGGGTTTTTGTGGCGTTGCGCCCGCCGCCGGCGGTGCGTGCGGCGCTTTGGCGCTACCAGCAGTCCTGCCTGTGGCCTTCGGCCGCGGCGCGGGTGCCGCCGGAGAAGCTGCATGTGACCCTGCATTTTCTTGGCAATGTGCCGCGTGCCCGTGTTCCCGAATTGCTGCCCGCCCTTCGGGTGGCCTGCAGGCCTTTCTGCCTGACGTTGCGCAGGACGTCCTTGTGGCCGGGCGGGATTGCCACCCTCTTGGGGGATGTGCCGCCCGAACTGGAAACATTGCGCAGCCGGCTTTCGCAACGCCTCGAAGTGATGGGGCTTGCCGTGGATGCGCGCGAGTACAAGCTGCACCTGACCCTGGCGCGCAAGGCACAAGGCATGCACTGGCCGCAGGCAGCCCCGGATTTTTCATGGTGCGCCACGCGCTATGTGCTGTTCGAATCAGCCCATCAGGGCACACTTCCCTATAAAATGCTGTGCAGTTACCCGATGCGCGGCAACGCGGCAACGGACGTTTTGAATGCACACCAGGAGAACCCTGCATGAAACCGATTCCCGTGGGAGCCCAAGGCTCTTTTTCGCTTGTGGTGACAGCCGAGCACCTGGCCAACCGCTTCAAGGATTCCATGCTGCCCCCCGTACTGGCGACTCCGGTGATGGTGCTGATCATGGAAAATGCGGCCCTCAATGCCATCAAGCCTTATCTGGAAGGGGATGAAAGCGCCGTGGGCACGCGTGTGGACGTTACCCACCTGGCGGCGACCCCGGTCGGGATGACAGCCACGGCGCATGCCGAAGTCACGCATGTGGACGGGCGGCGCATCGAGTTCCGGGTGGAGGCCACGGATGGTCTTGACCTCATTGGGACGGCCATTCACGAGCGCATGCTGATCGACATGGTGCGTTTCAATGAACGGCTGCAGCAAAAGGCCGACCGCGCCGCTGGAAAATAATATAACCAATTGAATTAAATAGATTCATCTGCAAATACCCGGGCCGGGTCCGGAGCTTGCGGGTAAATTATCGATAATCTATAATCATGCGCTTTCTGTCACGGGACCTTTGGGATGTGGATCGTTAGAATAGCCCTGCAGCGGCCTTACACCTTCATCGTGATGGCAGTCCTCATCGTGCTGCTGGGACTGTTTTCGATCCGCAAGACGCCCACGGACATTTTCCCCAACATCCGCATTCCCGTGGTGGCCGTGGTGTGGCGGTACGACGGGCTGCAGCCGCAGGACATGGCCAACAACATCGTGTCCTTCAGCGAGCGGGTGGCCACGACCACGGTCAACGACATCGAGCATGTGGAATCCCAGTCGCTCTATGGCATTGCGGTGGTGAAGTATTTCTTCCAGCCCAACGTCAATGAAGAAATGGCGGTGGCGCAGATCACGTCGATTTCCCAGACATTGTTGCGCACCATGCCTCCCGGCACGATGCCGCCATTCATTCTGGCGTACAACGCTTCGAGCGTACCTGTCCTTCAGCTGGCTTTGTCCAGCTCCAAGCTGTCCGAATCGCAGCTGTTCGACTTTGGCAACAACTTCATTCGCACCCAACTGGCCACCGTGGCGGGCGCTTCCTTGCCCTGGCCTTACGGCGGCAAGCAGCGCCAGATCCAGGTGGACCTGAATCCCGTGGCTTTGCGAACCTACGGCCTGTCGGCCCAGGACGTCACCAATGCCATCGGCAGCCAGAACCTGATCATTCCGGCCGGCACCCAAAAGATCGGTGACCTTGAGTACTACGTGAAGCTCAACGCCAGTTTCGGCAGCGTGGCCGAACTGAACGACATTCCCATCCGCACCTCCAAGGGCGGCGTGGTGTACGTGCGGGACGTGGCGCATGTACGGGACGGGTCTCCGCCACAAACCAACATCGTCCGGGTCAATGGCAGTCGTGCGGCCCTCATGAGCGTGTTGAAGACAGGCAATGCTTCCACCCTCAACATCATCGACAGCATCAAGGAGATGTTGCCTTCCATTCGCGTGGACATGCCCCCGAGCATGTCGATTGAACCGCTGGGCGACCAATCCATTTTCGTGCGTGCCGCCGTCAACGGGGTGATCCGGGAAGGGGTGGTTGCTGCGGCACTGACCGGTCTCATGATCCTGCTGTTCCTGGGATCCTGGCGCAGCACCCTCATCATCACCATTTCGATTCCGCTTTCCATCCTGGCTTCCATCATCTGCCTGTCCTGGCTGGGTGAAACCATCAACATCATGACGCTGGGCGGGCTCGCGCTTGCGGTGGGGATCCTGGTGGACGATGCCACGGTCACGATCGAGAACATCAACTGGCACCTGGAGCAGGGCAAGGACATCGAGCCGGCCATTCTGGACGGGGCACACCAGATTGCCATGCCGGCCCTGGTGTCTACGCTGTGCATCTGCATCGTGTTCATTCCCATGTTCCTGCTCACGGGAGTAGCCCATTTCCTGTTTGTGCCCCTGGCAGAAGCCGTGGTGTTTGCCATGCTGGCCTCCTACGTGCTGTCGCGAACACTGGTCCCCACCCTGGCCAAGTACTGGCTGCGCGCCCATTCGCCGCAAGCGGTCGATGCCCGGCGCAATGCCCTGCAGCGCTTCCAGGCAGCTTTCGAACGGGGCTTCCACACCCTGCGCGACCGTTACCACGAGCTGCTGGAAATGGCGTTGCATCATCGCAAGGTGTTTGCCGGCGGGTTCATGGGCCTGGTCCTGTTGTCCGGGCTGCTGGTGCCCTGGCTGGGGGAGGATTTTTTCCCGAGCGTGGATGCAGGGCAGATCAAGTTGCACCTGCGCGCACGCACCGGCACGCGCATCGAGGAAACGGCTGCGCTCTGTGATGCCGTGGAACGCTCGATTCGCGAATCCATTCCCAAATCCGAGCTGGATAGCCTGGTGGACATCATCGGTCTCCCTTACAGCGGCATCAACCTCTCGTACAGCACTTCAGCACCCATCGGGCCCTCTGATGCCGACATTTTTATTTCGCTCAAGCATGGCCACAAACCCAGCGACTTTTATGTGAAGCGGCTGCGCCGCCAGCTTGCGGATCAGTTTCCGTCCACGAGCTTCTCTTTCCTGCCTGCCGACATCGTTAACCAGATCCTGAATTTCGGGTTGCCCTCGCCGCTTGACGTGCAGATCATCGGCAACAACCTGCAGGGCAATCGTGTCTATGCCAATGAACTGCTGGCCCGGCTGCGCCATGTGCCGGGTGCTGCCGACATGCACATCCAGCAGGCCTTCGACTATCCGCAGATCAATGTGGACGTGAACCGCAGCAACGCCAAACTGCTGGGATACACCCAGCAGGATGTGGCCTCGAATCTGCTGATTTCGCTTTCCGGCAGTTTCCAGACCAATCCCACCTTCTGGGTAAATCCCAAAAATGGCGTGGAATACAACGTGGCGGCGCAAGCGCCGCAGTACCGCATGCGGACGTTGCAGGATCTGGCCACCACCCCCATCAGCACCCCGGGCAATCCGCAGCCCCAGATCCTGGCCAACCTCGCGAATTTCCACCGCAGCGTGGGCCCGGGCGTGGTCACCCACTACAATGTCAAACGTGTCATTGATATTTTCGGGTCCGTTCACGATTCGGATCTGGGATCCGTGGCTGCGGAAGTGCGCCGGGTTGTGGCGGAAACCGCAGCTCATCTGCCGAAAGGCTCCAAGGTGGTGATCCGCGGGCAGGTAGAGACCATGCAGACGTCCTTCAGCGGGCTTGAATTCGGGCTTCTGGGCGCCGTCATCCTGGTGTATCTGCTGATCGTGGTGAATTTCCAGTCCTGGCTTGACCCATTCATCATCATTACGGCCCTGCCGGGTGCCCTGGCCGGGATTGTCTGGATGCTGTTCCTCACGCACACCACCCTGAGCGTACCGGCACTGACGGGGGCCATCATGTCCATCGGCGTAGCCACCGCCAACAGTATCCTGATCGTGAGTTTTGCCCGCGAACGGATGAACGCCGGACTGCATGCTTCGGCCGCAGCCCTGGAAGCGGCCTACACCCGTTTCCGGCCGGTGCTGATGACGGCCCTTGCCATGATCATCGGCATGTTGCCCATGGCATTGGGGCTTGGCGAAGGCGGCGAACAGAACGCGCCGCTGGGCCGGGCAGTCATCGGCGGGCTGCTGTTCGCCACCGTGGCCACCCTTTTCTTCGTGCCGGTCGTGTTCAGCCTGATTCACGGCCGGAATCCCTCCTTGACCACCCAGGACCCGAACTGAACCATGTCCAATCCGTCCCATATCCGCACTTTCATCAAACTCGGCATCTCCCTGGCCGCAGTCGTGGTTCTGCTGGCCGGGTGGGGGATCTTCAGCCGCATGCGCGCTCAGCAAGCCCTGGCCCAGGAAGCCCAACAGGAATCCGCGATTCCGGTGATGGTCACCAAACCTTCATCGGAAGCGGCCAGCGAGGACCTGATCCTGCCCGGAACACTGCAAGCCTTTACCGACACCCCGATTTATGCCCGCACCAACGGTTACCTGAAACGCTGGCTGGTGGACATTGGCACGCCGGTCAAGGCGGGGCAGCTGCTGGCAGAGATCGACACGCCTGAAGTGGACCAGCAGGTGCTCCAGGCCGAGGCCGACCTGCAGACGGCCGAAGCGAACAACGACCTGGCACAGCTCACGGCCAAGCGCTGGAAAGCCTTGCTCGCCACCAAGACGGTTTCGCAACAGGATGCCGACAACAAGATCGGCGATGCGGCGGCCAAGCAGGCTGCGCTGGCTTCGGCTCGCGCCAACCTGCATCGCCTGCGCGAGCTGGAAAGTTTCAAGCGCATCGTGGCCCCGTTTGACGGAGTGATTACGGCGCGCAACATCGATGTGGGCGACCTGATCGATGCCGGCACCGGCAGCGGCAAGGCACGCGAACTGTTTCACATGGCGGCCATCCGCCGCCTGCGGGTGTACGCCCAGGTTCCGGAAAGTTACGCGCAGGACATGGGGCAGGGCGACAAGGCCGAACTGCAGGTGCGCGAGCATCCGGGGCGTGCGTTCGAGGCGAAGCTCGTGAACACGGCCAGCGCCATCGATCCCGCCTCCCATACCCTGCTGGTTCAGCTGGAAGTCGACAATGCGTCGGGCGCGCTGCTGCCAGGCGGCTATGCGGAAGTGCATTTCAAGCTCAAAACCCATCCCGGATCACTGCGGGTGTCCGCCAACGCGCTGCTGTTCCGCCCTGAAGGCATGCAAGTGGCCGTGGTGGGCAAGGACAACAAGGTGACGCTGCAAACCGTCACCATGGGACGCGACTTCGGCAAGGAAGTGGAAGTGCTGGCCGGCCTGACGGCCGACCAGTCCATCATCCTCAATCCTTCCGATTCCCTGGTGACAGGGCAGGCAGTGAAGCCGCAAATGCAGCCCCAGACTTCCCGGAACGGAAAATGAAACGGCACCTCGTTCCTTCGGCGCTCGCCCTGATGCTGGGTGCCTGCTCGCTGGCTCCCAATTACCAGGTGCCGGATACGGCACCTGCTCCCCAGTCGTTCAAGGAAAGCCAGGGCTGGAAAATGGCAGTCCCTTCAGACAGCGTGTCGCGCGGCGCCTGGTGGGAGCAGTTCCAGGATTCCACGCTCAATGCCCTGGAAACCAAAGTCGGGGTGGACAACCAGAATCTCAAGGCGGCGCTGGCCCGTCTGGATCAGGCTCAGGCCGCAGTGGGGGTGGCGCGTTCCTACTATTTCCCAACGGTCACCGCCAACGCTTCTTCCGTCAACCAGCGCGTTTCCACCAGGAAGCCGTTCTACTTTGCGGCCTTTGATCCCAAATATCAGGACAACCTGTTGGGACTCAACGTGAGCTACGAGCTCGACGTCTGGGGACGCATCCGCAATGCGGTGGCGGCCAGCGACGCCCTGGCCGTGGCCAGCGCGGCCGATCTGGCCACGCTGGAACTCAGCACGCGCGCAGAACTGGCCAAGGACTATTTTGCTTTGCGCAGCGACGATGCCGAACAAGGGGTGCTGGATCGTGCCGTGGAATCCTATCGCACGCTGTTCGACCTGACGCAGAAGCTGTTTGAGGGAGGTGGCGCCAGTGCGGCGGACGTCGCCCTGGCGAAAACCCAGTGGCAGAATGCCGAAACCCAGGCCACGGACAACCGGCTCAAGCGTAGCCAGATGGAACATGCCATCGCCGTGCTGGTGGGCGAGTCGGCTTCCACCTTTTCCCTGCCGGCGCAGCATGAATTTAGCGCACTGCCACCGGCACTGGCGTTGGGGCTGCCTTCCTCGCTGCTGGAACGACGGCCCGACATTGCTGCTGCCGAGCGACGTGTTGCCGCCGCCAATGCGGAAATCGGTGTGGCCAGGGCGGCCTTTTTCCCGGTTTTCGGATTGAATGCGGCAGCCGGGTTTGAAAATGGCAATACCGCCGGCTGGCTTTCCGCTCCCAGCCGCTATTGGGCCATGGGACCCACAGCCGCGCTGACCGTTTTCGATGCCGGCCGGCGCCAGGCCGTGACGGATCAGGCCCATGCGGCATTCGACGAGGCGGCGGCCAATTACCGGCAGACCGTGCTTCAGGCCTACCAGGAAGTGGAAGACAACCTGGCAGCCTTGCGCGATCTGGAACAGGAGTTCCAGAGTGCGTCGGCAGCCAATGATGCAGCGCGCGAAGCGCTCACCCAGGCCAATTTCCGCTACCAGGGGGGCATCGCCAGTTATCTTGAAGTCATGACGGCCCAGAATCAGGCCCTCCAGTCCGAATACGCGGTGGCCGACCTGCGCGCACGTCGCCTGATGGCCAGCGTGCAACTGGTGAAAGCCCTGGGAGGCGGCTGGCAGTCAGGGTCGCAGGACAGCGGGCATGGCCACCCCTAAACAGCCTGAAGCCGCATGCATTGAACGCCGCTGCATGCGTGACAGCATCCGGGACGCGCTGGTTTCACGCATTCTCGACGGAACCTATGCGCCGGGGGAACGCCTCATCGAACTCAACCTCGCCCGGGAGTTCAACGTCAGCCAGGCGCCGGTCCGGGAAGCGCTGCGTGAACTGGAGGCATCCGGCCTGGTGGAATCGCAGCGTTACCGCGGCACCCGCGTCAGTGCTCCGCAGCCAGCCGACCTCAAGGAAGCCTTTGAAATGCGCGCCGTGCTCGAAGAACGGGCAGCCCAGCTTGCTGTGCCGTGCAGCTCCGATACGCTGGCGTTTCTGGAAGAGGTGCTAAGGAAAATGCATGCTGCAGCGGCGGCCGGAAATGCCAGTGCGTATGCCCGCGAAGTGGTTCATTTCCATCGCAAGGTGGTGGAAGCGTCGGGAAACCGGGTTTTTCTGCACACCTGGGATGCGCTGCAGCTGGAAGTGCGCATGCAGATTGCCGCGCTGCACGTCAACAGCGCACTGCCTCACTACGCCCAGGCCCATGACGCCATCCTGCACGCCTTGCGCGCAGGCGACGGCATTCAGGCCGGGCAGCTCCTGCGCCAGCTTATCGAGCGCTTTCTCGCCACGGTCGTGCTGGCCGCGGCAGCCGGCTGAAAGGCTTCAGGAAACCTGGCGGCGAGCCAGCACCCCGAAGCCTGCAGTGGGCTGGCAAAACTCGTGGCGCAACACCACGTCACGCATTTCCAGCAGGGCAAACCCTGAAGCAGCCAGCGCCTGGGCCACGTGATCGCTGCGGTGGCGGTAGCGGCCACTTGGCCCCAGCATGAACGGATGATTGTCCTGTGTGGCTTCCACGGTGAAAACGATGTGCCCGCCTGCTCTCAGGGCCGTCGCTGCCGCGGCGAGAATGTCCGAGAGATCGCCAAAATAGATCAGGGTGTCGGCCAGGGCGATCAGGTCAAAAGTTTCTGGATTCTGCTGAAGGTAGGCAGTCAATTCCGCAACGGTCAGTGTGTTGTACTGGCCTCGTGCCGAAGCCTTGGCCACCATCCCGGGTGAAAGATCCACTCCGGCGAGATGGCGCGCATAAGGGGCCAGTATCGGGGCGCACAGGCCGGTACCGCAGCCCCCGTCCAGCACGTCCAGCGTGTGGTCGGGAGGGGGCAGGGCCTCCAGCAGGTTCGCAATGATTTGCGGTCCACGGTACTCGAGTTTTCCTGTGAGCTTATGGTCGAATTCCGCAGCCATGTCATCGAAAACTGCCTTCACAAACTCGTCCGGCGCACGCGCAGGCACGGCTTCCTGCGTGCAGGCGGCCAGATGGTGACGTGCCACCGGATTGTCAGGCTCCAGGCGCAGCCATTCCCGGTAGGAATCGGCGGCTTGCGCCAGGAGGCCCAGGCGGTAGTAGGCGATGCCCAGCATCCGGGGATGCTTTCCTTCCAGGGGGGGCTGGACGAAGGCACGACAGGCAAGAAGGGAAGCTTCTTCGTCGCGTCCCTGCTCCGACAGCAAGGTCGCCAGGTTGTTGAGTGCCGGGGCAAAGTCCGGGATCGTCTCCAGCGCCTTGCGGTAGGCCGTTTCTGCTGCATCAAGCTGCTGCTGGCGATGCAGCACTGACCCGTAGTTGTTCCATACATTGGCATCGTGCGGCGCGACATCGAGCGCGATCCGGAACACTGCAGCCGCATTGGCGTAATCACCCTGCGCGAACAGGATGTTGCCAAGGTCGTTGTATCGGGCGGCCTGGCCCGGTTCGAGTTCCAGCGCCTGCAGGATGAGGGGCACGCCTTCGCCGGCGTTTCCGGATTGGTAAAGCACCACGCCCAGATAGTGCATTGCCTGGACATGGTGCGGCTCCTCCACCAGGATGACGCGGTAGGCTGCTTCAGCTTCAGCCAAAGCGCCAGACGCATGCAAGGCGAAGGCGGCTTCAAAGGAACTCTGCGGGGCCATGGTCTGGTTCCGTTTCGTCAAAACCGCCATCCTACCCTGATGGGCTCCGCTTGTCCGGGGTCGGAAGGGTATCTGTCCCCAATGGCGAAACGATTTACTTGTGCCCGGAAGTCCAGTGACATCCGGGCAGTGGAAAGCGGCTCCGATCAGCGGTTGGGGCCGCCAGGACCCATGCCGCCACCAGGGCCCATGCCGCCGCCAGGACCCATGCCACCGCCAGGGCCCATGCCCGCACCGGGTCCCATGCCCGCACCCGGTCCAAATCCGCCGCCCCGTACGGGAGGTTCGTCCGGCAAGGTCACGCCGCGTGCTTTGGCGCGTTCCTTCATCTGTTCATGATGTTCCCGGCGGATCTGCTCACGTGCTTCCACGTTTTTGGCAGCACGCATTTTGCTGCGATAGGTGGCGCGTTCCTGGGGCGTCATGAGCTGGCTGCCGTAAATCGTTTCTCGAGTCTGGGTTTTTGTTTGGGTTTGTGTCTGCGTCTGGTTTTTTTCCTGGGCCTGGTCTGCGGCAAAAGTGTTTGCTGCAGCCAGCATCAGGACAGAAGCCAGCAGGGTAAGACTGAAGGGGATTGGGCGCATGATCGAAACTCCTTGGGTAGGATAAACGCGGCACTGGACTGCCGGACATGATGTCAGGACTTCATGGAAATGCTATCCCAGTTGTCTGTCCGCCGGCATCAGGGTGAACACGGATGGGAGGGTCAGGCTATGGAAGTGGGTACAAAGCGGTAACCGACGCCAGTTTCAGTGAGGATATACCGGGGTTGGGACGGGTCGGCCTCGATTTTCTTGCGCAAATGGGCCATGTAGACGCGGACATAATGACTGTCTTCGGCGTGGGACGGCCCCCAGACGTTTTTCAGCAGCTGACGGTGGGTGAGCACGCTGTTGGGATGGCTTGCCAGGAAGGCCAGCAACCGGAATTCGATGGGAGTGAGATGGATTTGCTGACCGTCCCGTTCCACGATGCGTTTGCTGAAATCCGCCCGGATGTTGCCGAAGTTGAGTGTGCCTCCCGAGGTGCCGGAAGTCAGCGAGCGGCGGCGCAGCTGGGCACGAACACGAGCGAGCAGTTCTGCCGTTCCGAACGGCTTGACGAGATAATCATCGGCTCCGGCATCGAGTGCTTCTACTTTGTCGGTTTCCGAAGTTCGTGCCGACAGGACAATGACCGGGACGTCGGACCAGGTGCGCAGATCCCGGATGAAGTCGACCCCGTCACCATCCGGAAGTCCCAGATCCAGCACCACCATGTCCGGTTTGCGGGTTCCAGCTTCGATCAGGCCGCGCTGCAGGGTTTCCGCTTCATGCACCTGGCAGCCTTCGGCTGCGAGTGCCATGCGTACAAAGCGACGTATGCCCGGTTCGTCTTCAATGACCAGCACATGGGATACCGGTTCGGTCAAGATGGATCCTCGCCGATAGCCGGTTTTTCTTCGTCATGGGCAATGGCCGGGGGGATGCCGCGTGGCAGGGAGAACACGAATCGGGCGCCGCCTCCTTGCCTGTTTTCAGCGCGAATCGTTCCCCCATGGGCTTCAACGATGGCGCGACAGATGGTCAGTCCCAGCCCGACGCCGGGAGTCCTGCTTTCCTTCTGGCCGCGTTCAAACTTCTTGAAAATGTCTTCCTCCTTGCCAGGGGGGAGGCCCGGCCCATCGTCCTCCACCCAGATTTCCACAGGGCCGGAAGTCGGGGCCGAAGCGCCGATTTCAACCGTGCTGCCTGGAGGCGTGTACTTGGCTGCATTATCCAGCAGATTGGCCAGCACGCGTTCCATCAGGACCGCGTCAAATTCCAGCAACGGCAGGTCATCAGGCATCCGCACCAGCACGCGATGCTGCTTAAGTGCGTCGCGCAATCCCTTGAGGGCACTGCCCACCACCTCCTCCAGGGGTTGCCATTGGCGGTTGAGCAGCACCATGCCGGATTGCAGGCGCGCCATGTCAAGCAGGTTGTTGACCTGGGCGTTGATGCGCAGCGCTTCTTCCCGGATCGAAGACGCAATTTCCGCATGCGTTTCGTGCAGGTTGGGCGGGGCCAGGAACAGGGAGTCCGTGAGTCCGATCAAGGCAGACAGGGGGGTGCGCAAATCATGGGAAATGGCAGACAGCAGGGAATTGCGCAGCCGTTCGGATTCCATCTGCACCGTTGTGCTCTGGGCCACCTGTACGTAGTGTACCCGTTCCAGCGAAATGGCGATGAGCCGGGCGAACGTGTCCAGCAGGCGGCGCTGCTCGGGACTTGCCAGCCGTTCAGGCTGGCGTGGCTCCAGGGCCAGGACGCCGCGAGTGCGCATGGGCGCCTGCAACGGCAGGTAAAGGATGGGGCTGCCGGGGAGGGTGTCGGTACCGTAGCCGGCTTCCGTACCGTGGTCGAATGTCCACTGGCAAATGCCGGGATCGAAGGCGGGAATGGGGTCGGGGCATTCGATGGGTCGGGCCGAAATCCGGTCGTGCTCGTCGGCCAGGAAAACGGCAACACGGGCCTCGAACACGGCCTGTGCAAAGCGCCGGGAAATCTCAGCAATCTGTTCTGGTAGCAAGGCACCCGAGAGGTCGCGTGACATTTCATAGAGCGCACGCACCCTCTGCTCGCGGTGGCTGGCCACGCGAGCCTGGAAATTGAGATCCGACGTCAGCTTGGCAGTGACGAGGCCCACTGCCAGCATCACGGCAAAAGTGAGCAGGTACTGAATATCGCTGACTGCAAAGGAAAAACGCGGAGGTACAAAGAAGAAATCAAAGGAAGCCACGTTCATGAAGGCCGCCAGCACGGAAGGGCCCAGGCCATAGCGGACCGCGACCAGCACCACGGCCAGCAGGAACACCATGGCGATATTGGGTAGGTCAAAGATTTTGTATAGCGGGAGGGAGATCAACGTAACCGCTGTACAAAAGGCGGCGCTTTTTGAAAACGAAGCAGCCGGCGCGCCCAGGCGCAGCAGCAGCGCTTCGTCAGTGGGTGGCTCCCGACGCCTTTCGGTCTGAGCCTCTTCCCGTGCCACCTGGATGATGTCGAGATCGGGCGCCCGCCGACCCAGCCGGTCGGCAAAGGATTGCAGGCGAGGCCACCACAATTGTTTTTGTTCGCGACCCACCACGATTTTGGACAGGTTGTGGTCCCGTGCATAGCCAATGATGGTGGTTACGGCGTCATTGCCCGTCAGGCTTGCGGTTTCCGCGCCGGATTCCTGGGCCAGCTTCAGGGTCTTCAGGATGCGCTGGCGCCGGCTTTGGGACAGGTGCCGCAATTCCGGCGTTTCCACATAGATCACATGCCACGGAACCCCCAGCTTCGCGGCAAGCCGGGCCGTGTTGCGGATGATGCGATCGCTGCCTTCGCCGGGTCCGATGCA
>JAGWIW010000117.1 GCA_028866015.1 Betaproteobacteria bacterium | reverse complement strand
CCGTGCCGGCACCTTTCGAGAAGTCTACTTTATGAGAGTGACTGGCAGCAATGGCCGATTTCTCCCCGTAGGCTTTCTGGCAGTTCTCTAACCGAAGCCGCCTTTCAAATGACCAAACTCTGAAATTCTCGACTGGCAACTCTTGGCCGAAATCGGAATCAGGGCAAGAAATACTTGGTTAGAAAATAATCGAAAGTACTTGAGCAGCACCCTTGAGAAACGGTTGGCAGAATACGGCCAGGAGCGGCCAGTCGAGAGTTCTAATGAGCGGTCACTAGAAAGGCTGCTTCAGCTAGAGAACTGCCAGTCAGGCTACACGAGAAAATCGGCCATAACTGTCGTTTTCAGCAATCCAAATCTTGGTCTGCTGCTGTGTCTATTGCGTAAGTTCCAATCTCTTGCCAATCAAGATTGAAAAAGAGAGCCCGATTTAGGCGGCATATTTTTTATGCATTGACATCACCAAAGTGGCATAAGCAGCCCATACGTCCTCGTAATAGTGGAGGCTGACGCGCAGGCCTTTGTTACGGCCTATATTTACTTTTCTATCCTAAAGCTGGGTATTACTGGTAAATTTAAGATCTATGTAGCTGGAGACCTTTGGTTTCCCGGATGTGCATAAATAAAGGGGGTGGCATGGTCTATCGAACGAAAACCTACATTGCTTTCGATGGTGACAGTGACCTTATGAGTTACCGAACCATTCAGGGGTGGCACGCAAACGACTCGATTTCATTCACCTTAAATAACGCCCATGACGTGAATATGGCGCGTGATGACTCATTGCCTCAATCAATCATTAACCAATTAAAGGATCGCCTTGATGCGTCGAAAATTCTTATCCTTCTTGTTGGCGACAAGACGAAAAATAATCGGAAAGGTATCCTAAAATATGAGTTGCAATATGCCTTGCGAAATAAGTTGCCAATTGTCCTAGTGTTCATTGGTTTTGACGCCACAATACAAAACACTGCGGACCTTTGGAACCGGTATTTGCGCCCAAAGATTCCAACAGTACTTTTTGATGAACCGGAAATATATGCACTCGTATCACCATTTACAAAGAATGCTGTAGATCACGCCATCAATAAGTACTCGAACAATTCTTTACCCGCTTTGGGGTATACGTGGAATTGGCGCTAACTATGGATTTTCTTAAACAGTCGTTTTCTTGGCGCACATTTTCGCCAAAGTTCTTCGCGAGCCTATCGTCATTATGGATTGTCTTAAAACCGATTCATGAGCTCCTCAAGCTAGAGGCGGGCTGGTTCGAATATCTTGGGCTGCTTTTCTTATCCATCATTGTGACAATCATTTGGAACTGGCCGCGATCTATTATCAAGCATCGATTCAATCACAATGATCTTACTGTCCGAATCATAAAAGGCGATATTCTTAATGCTGAAACAAATATTGTTATCGGCTTCAGCGACACGTTTGACACGGAAATTGGAAGGATAATTAAAACCAAGTCACTACAAGGCCAGTTTCAGCAGCAAGTTTTCAATGGGGATGTTGCCGAGTTGAATGAACAGCTCGATAGACTGCTATTGCCGGAACAGAAATATGCAATTAGTGATCCGGACAAGACGGTTGGTAAGCAACAACGGTTTCCGATTGGTACAACGCTAACACTGGATTACGGGAAAAGATATTTCTTTCTTACTTATACAATGATGGGGAACGACTTAGCGTGCATCCCTACGTCTGCGGAGAATATTGTCCTTGCCTTGTTCAAGTTGTGGGACTGCACTGGACGCAACGCACAAAACGATTCGATAGCCGTCCCTGTTATTGCGACTGATGCCGCGAGAAGTGGATTGTCACGAACTACGATCATTAAACTTATAGTTTTGACATTCTACGCAGCACATTCGACAAAGACAGTTGCAAAAGGACTAGATATTTATGTTCATCCGAAGGATATAGAACATGTCGATTTCAATTCTGTGAAAGCATTTCTTACTGGTTTATAAGTTTTTTGCGCGTGCAGGAGAGATTAGAACTTCCGCAATAGATGCAACAGCAGACAAAGATTTCAGCAACAAAGACGTCAGCATTGGGTCGATTGCGGCAGTCACCGGCCAGGAGCTGCCGGCAATCGGGTTTACAGATTGGCCATTAGAACGGCGGCTTTAGTCGGTGATCTTCCGGACAGCTTATGCGGGAAAATCTACCTTCCCGGACAGTGGCGCCCAGCGCCAACGTCG
>JAGWIW010000014.1 GCA_028866015.1 Betaproteobacteria bacterium | reverse complement strand
TAGCCTTCCAGGCGGGCTTTCTTGACGAAGGGATCGTTGAGGTGCTCCCGCATCCAGGCTTTGCTGGTCCGGGTGGGTTTCATTTCGGGCGATAGAGGACCAGGATGCGGCCGATCTGCTGCACGGGCGCCGCCGACAGGCGATCGCAAACGCTCTGGAGCATGGCTTCGCGCAGCGCGCGGTCGCCTTCCGCCACCTTGAACTTGATGAGTTCGTGGGCACGCAGGGCGCGTTCCAGTTCCAGCAGCACGGCATCCGTGAGCCCGCCCTGTCCCGCCATCACCACCGGGTTCAGGGCATGGGCGCGCGCGCGCAAGGCGCTGCGTTCAGCCGGCGTGAGGGACAGCGCGCGCCCGGGCGGCGGCAGCTTGAGTTCAGACGTAGCGGACGTCGAGGATTTCATATTCCCTCACTCCGCCAGGTGCGTTCACTTCGGCCACGTCTCCCGCATATTTGCCGATGAGGGCACGCGCAATGGGTGAGCTGATGGATATTTTCCCTTCCTTGATGTCGGCCTCGTCGTCACCCACGATCTGGTAAGTGAACACGTCGCCCGACTCCACGTCTTCCAGTTCCACGGTGGCGGCAAACACGCAGCGTCCGTCGGCATCCAGCAGGGTGGGATCGATGATCTGGGCATTGGACAGCTTTGATTCCAGGTCCACGATGCGCCCTTCGATGAACGACTGGCGCTCCTTGGCGGCATCGTATTCGGCGTTTTCGGAAAGGTCGCCCTGAGCACGGGCTTCGCTGATGGCCTGGATCACGGCCGGACGCTGCACGTGCTTGAGGTGATGCAATTCCGCCTTGAGCTTTTCCGCACCGGCCACTGTCAATGGAACCTTGTTCATGCCCTACTCTCCTGCCTGTTGAATCTGACCTTGCAGCGACTGCAGATCGTATACCCCCAGGCGCTGCGTGAGCTGCATGCCCAGGGATGCCGCACGCGCTCCCGCCACGGTGGTGTAGTAAGTGACCCGTCCCTGGATTGCCGCATTGCGGATGGACCAGGAGTCCTGGACTGCGCGCGAATGCTCTTCGACGGTGTTGATGATGAGGCTGATTTCGCGGTTCTTGATCATGTCCACGATGTGCGGGCGTCCTTCCGTCACCTTGTTGACGGCCGTGGCCTTGATGCCTGCCGCCTCAAGCGCAGCGCAGGTGCCGCGCGTGGCCACCAGGGTGAAGCCCATGTCAGCCAGCCTGCGCGCGATGTCCACTACGGGCTGCTTGTCGGCGTTGCGCACGCTGAGGAAAACCTTGCCGGATGAAGGCAGCTTGACGCCGGCTGCCAGCTGCGACTTGACGAAGGCTTCGGCAAACGTGGCGCCGACGCCCATCACTTCACCGGTGGATTTCATTTCCGGACCCAGGATGGGGTCCACGCCGGGGAACTTCATGAACGGGAACACCGCTTCCTTGACCGCAAAATGGGGCGGCACGATTTCACCGGTCACGCCCTGGCTTGCCAGCGACTGGCCCACCATGCAGCGCGCCGCAATCTTGGCCAGCTGGCGCCCGGTGGCTTTGGCCACGTAGGGCACGGTGCGAGATGCGCGCGGGTTCACTTCCAGCACGTACACCACCTCACCCTGGATGGCGAACTGAACGTTCATCAGCCCCACCACACCCAGTGCCCGCGCCATGGCCACGGTCTGGCGCCGCAGCTCGTCCTGGAGGGCGGCAGGCAGGCTGAACGGCGGCAGCGAACAGGCAGAATCGCCCGAATGCACCCCGGCCTGCTCGATGTGCTCCATGATGCCGCCAATCACCACGTGCTCACCGTCGGACACGGCATCCACGTCCACTTCGATGGCATCGTTGAGGAATCGGTCCAGCAGGATGGGCGAGTCCTTGGTCACCGTCACACCGGTCATGCCGTCGGTGTCGGTGATCACTTCGCGCAGGTATTTTTCGAGATCGGCCTGGGTGTGCACGATCTGCATGGCCCGACCGCCCAGCACGTAGCTGGGGCGCACCACGAGCGGGTAGCCCAGTTCGCCGGCCAGGGCAAGCGCCGATTCGCGATCGAAAGCGGTGCGGTTCTCCGGCTGGCGCAGGCCCAGCTCATGCAGCATCTGCTGGAAGCGCTTGCGGTCTTCGGCGCGGTCGATGCTGTCGGGCGCCGTGCCGATGATGGGCACCCCGGCCGCCTCCAGCCCGCGTGCCAACTTGAGCGGTGTCTGCCCGCCAAACTGGACGATGACGCCCCGGGGCTTCTCGAGGGCAACGATTTCCAGCACGTCTTCCAGGGTGAGGGGCTCGAAATACAGGCGATCGGACGTGTCGTAGTCGGTAGACACGGTTTCCGGGTTGCAGTTGACCATGATGGTTTCATAGCCGTCCTCGCGCAGGGCAAGCGCGGCATGCACGCAGCAATAGTCGAATTCGATGCCCTGCCCGATGCGGTTGGGCCCGCCGCCCAGCACCATGATCTTCTTGCGGTCGGTGGGCTGCGCTTCACATTCTTCGTCGTAGGTGGAGTACTGGTAGGCCGTGCTGGTGGCAAATTCCGCCGCACAGGTGTCCACCCGCTTGTACACCGGACGCACGCCCAGGGCATGGCGGCGCGCCCGCACCTGGTGCTCGTCGGTACCCAGCAGGGCCGCCAGGCGGCGGTCGGAAAAACCCTTGCGCTTGAGCGCATAAAGCGCCGACGCGTCGAGCCCGTCGAGCGACTGTCCGCGCAGCAGGGACTCTTCGCGCACGAGGTCCTCGATTTCCGCCAGGAACCAGGGATCGATGCGCGACAGGCGATGGACTTCTTCCAGGCTCAGGCCCACCCGGAACGCATCGGCCACGTACCACAGGCGGTGCGGACCGGGGTCGGCCAGTTCGGCTTCGATGATGGGGCGCTCGGTGGTCAGCCCATCCAGTCCGTTGGCCCCGGTTTCCAGGCCGCGCAGCGCTTTCTGCAGCGATTCCTGGAAGGAGCGGCCGATGGCCATCACTTCGCCCACGGATTTCATCTGGGTGGTGAGGCGGTCGTTGGCCTGCGGGAATTTCTCGAAAGCGAAACGCGGCACCTTGGTGACCACGTAATCGATGCTGGGCTCGAAGGAAGCCGGCGTGGCGCCGCCCGTGATGTCGTTCTTGAGTTCGTCCAGGGTATATCCCACGGCCAGCTTGGCCGCCACCTTGGCAATGGGAAAGCCGGTGGCCTTGGACGCCAGCGCGGAAGAACGGGACACGCGCGGATTCATTTCGATCACGATCATGCGGCCATCGGCCGGATTCACCGCGAACTGCACGTTGGAGCCGCCGGTTTCCACGCCAATTTCACGCAACACCGCAACAGAGGCGTCGCGCATGATCTGGTATTCCTTGTCCGTGAGCGTCTGGGCCGGCGCCACCGTGATGGAATCGCCCGTGTGCACGCCCATGGCGTCCAGGTTTTCGATGGAACAGATGATGATGCAGTTGTCGTTGCGGTCACGCACGACTTCCATCTCGTATTCCTTCCAGCCGATCACCGACTCTTCCACCAACAGCTCGCGCGTGGGAGAGGCATCCAGCCCGCGTTCGCAGATGGCAAGGAATTCCTCGTGGTTGTAGGCAATGCCGCCGCCGCTGCCGCCCATGGTGAAGGAGGGCCGGATGATGGCCGGGAATCCCACCACGGCCTGCACCTGCAGCGCTTCCTCAATGCTGTGGGCAATGGCCGAACGGGGCGTGGAGAGGCCGATGCGGGTCATGGCCGCCTTGAACTTTTCGCGGTCTTCCGCCTTGTCGATGGCTTCCTTGCGGGCCCCGATCATTTCCACGCCGTATTTGTCGAGCACCCCTTCGCGCGCCAGGTCGAGCGCGCAGTTGAGGGCCGTCTGCCCGCCCATGGTGGGCAGCAGCGCATCCGGGCGCTCCTTGGCAATGATCTGCTCGATGATTTTCCAGGTGATCGGCTCGATGTAGGTGACGTCGGCCATGTCCGGGTCGGTCATGATGGTGGCCGGATTGGAATTGACCAGGATGACCCGGTAGCCTTCCTCGCGCAGGGCCTTGCAGGCCTGCGCCCCCGAATAGTCGAACTCGCAGGCCTGGCCGATGACGATGGGGCCGGCGCCGATGATGAGGATGGAACGGATGTCGGTACGCTTGGGCATGGTCAGGCCGCTTTTGCCTGCATCAGGCGGATGAATTGGTCAAACAGTCCGCCCGCATCGTGCGGGCCGGGGCTTGCTTCGGGATGGCCCTGGAAGCTGAATGCCGGGCAGTCGGTGCGGGCGATGCCCTGCAGGCTGCCGTCAAACAGGGAACGGTGGGTGACCCGCAGGTTGGCGGGCAGCGACTCTGCATCCACCGCAAACCCGTGGTTCTGGCTGGTGATCATGACATGGCCGGAATCGAGGTCCTGCACCGGATGGTTGGCCCCATGGTGGCCGAACTTCATTTTGACGGTACGCCCGCCCGAAGCCAGCGCCAGCAGCTGGTGGCCCAGACAGATGCCAAAGACGGGGATGCCCCGCTCGAGGAACGTGCGGATGGCCGCAATGGCGTAATCGCAAGGCTCCGGGTCACCCGGCCCGTTGGACAGGAAAATGCCGTCCGGACGGTAAGCCAGGGCCTGCTCCGCCGACGTGGTGGCCGGTACCACAGTCACATGACAGCCGCGCTCGGCCAGCAGGCGCAGGATGTTGTGCTTGACGCCGTAGTCGTACGCCACCACCCGGAAGCGGGGCTGCGACGGGGCCACGAATCCCTGCCCCAGCTGCCAGGCGCCCTCCGTCCACTCGTAGGGACTGCTGCAGCTGACCACTCGTGCCAGGTCCATGCCGGCCAGCCCGGGAAACCCGCGCGCCGCCTCCAGGGCCGCGCCCTCGTCCACCTCGCCCGCCATCAGGCAGCCGCTCTGCGCCCCTTTCTCGCGCAGCAGACGGGTAAGCCGGCGCGTATCGATGCCGGCAATGGCCACCACGCCGCGCTCGGCCAGGTAATCGGGCAGGGACTGGCGCGAACGCCAGTTGGACAACTGCCGCGGCAAGTCGCGGATGACGAGCCCCGCAGCCGCCACCGAGGTGGATTCGGCATCTTCGGGATTGGTGCCGACGTTGCCGATGTGCGGGTAGGTGAGCGTGACGATCTGGCGACAGTAGGACGGGTCGGTCAGGATTTCCTGGTAGCCGGTGAGTGCCGTGTTGAACACCACTTCGCCCACGCTCCGGCCGGGAGCCCCGATGGACTGCCCCCGGAACACCGACCCGTCCGCCAGCACGAGAACAGCGGGCACAGTCGGTGAGGCGGTAGTGGCGTCGGCCATTACAAGAGGCTCCAGAAGGGATTTGATGTGAAAAACGGGAAGGACGCAGTTCGCGACTTTCCCGTTTCCGATTGTTGAAATAATACCTTAAAAAGGCGCGCCGATCAAACCCGCTTGCCGGACAGCAGCGCATCCAGTCCCAGCACGTCCCGCATGTCGAACAACCCGCAGGGCTTGTCCGCGATGAAACGGGCTGCGCGCAGGGCGCCCAGCGCAAAGGTGGCACGACTGCTGGCACGGTGGGATATTTCCAGACGCTCGCCATCCGCCATGAACGAGACGGTGTGGTCGCCTACCACATCCCCGCCGCGCACGGTGGCAAAGCCAATGGTGTCCGGATGGCGCTCGCCGGTGATGCCTTCGCGGCCATACACGGCCACTTCGGACAGGCGGCGCCCGCGCGCAGCCGCCACCACCTCACCCATGCGCAGGGCGGTGCCGGAAGGGGCATCCACCTTGTGGCGGTGGTGCGCTTCCACGATTTCCACGTCAAAACCCGGCTGCAGCACACGCGCCGCCAGGTCGATGAGGGCCAGGGAAAGGGTCACGCCCATGCTCATGTTGGGGGCGAACACAATGGGAATGCGGGCGCTGGCCGCGCGAATGGTTTCCCGCTCTGCATCGCTGAAGCCGGTGGTGCCGATGACCATGCCCCGCCCGAGCGCGAGGCAGGCCTGCAGGTGGCCCAGGGTACCGGCGGGGCGGGTGAAATCGATGAGCACGCGGCTGTCCGCAAGTGCCGCCTGCACGTCGTCCGTGATGACGGCCGGCACCGGCGTGCCAAGCCAATCGCCGGGATTGCGCCCCAGGTAAGGGCTTCCCGGCTGTTCCAGGGCGCCGGTAAGACGAAGATCAGGCGCTGCCGCCACCGCTTCCATCAGGGCACGCCCCATGCGCCCACTGCTGCCGGCAATGCAGATGTCGAGCGCCATCAGCGCACCTCCGGCGTGGTGACGGGACGGCTGGCGTTCGGCAGCACTTCGGGCGGCGGCGCAGGCGGCTTCACTTCAGACGCCTTGGGCGGCTCAGGCGGCTTGGGCGGCAGCGGATAGTCAGTCTCGAAGCGCTCCAGTTTGTCCTCCTTGAAAAACACCGTCAGGTTGTGCGGCTTGCTCACCACACCCTTCTTGCGCGTGTAATAGACATAGTCCCAGCGGTTGGCGTGAAAAGGGTCCGCCAGCAACGGAGAGCCCAGCACGTAACCCACCTGGAGTCGGCTCATGCCCGGCTTGAGGCGGGCAATCATGTCCTGGTCTATGACCACACCCTGCTGGATGTCCAGCGTATACGGCTTGATGGCCGCCCACTTCTTGGCCATTTCGTCTGGCAGCTTTTCCATGCTGGGCATGGTGGGCATGCTCCATGAGGAGCAGCCTGCCAGCGCGAACGCCGACAGCAGCAGAGCAGTGACAGTTCGATTCATTGTTTTATCCGGTACAAGCCAATCCGCTTATAATAACCCATCTTCCCCGCATCTTCGGCTTCCCCATGAGCGTATCCCAGGATCTCAAAGAAATCGGCCTCAAGGCCACCCTGCCCCGCCTCAAGGTGCTGGGTCTGTTCGAGAACACCGACACGCGCCACATGAGTGCCGAAGAAGTCTACCGGCGGCTGCAGGCGGAAGGCATGGAAATCGGTCTGGCCACGGTCTACCGGGTGCTCACCCAGTTCGAACAGGCCGGCCTGCTGGTGCGCCACCACTTCGAGAGCGGCAAGGCGGTATTCGAGCTCAACGAAGGGCAGCACCACGACCACCTGGTCTGCCTGCAATGCGGCCACGTGGAAGAGTTCTACGACGCCGAAATCGAGCGGCGGCAGGCACGGGTGGCCAAGGAGCGGGGCTTCTCGATCCACGACCACTCCCTGCAGCTGTACGCCGACTGCATCCGCGAAAACTGCCCGCGCAAACCCTGAATTCCCAATAAAAAACCCCGGCCGCCCTTGCGGGAGGCCGGGGCCGATGGTCCGAACAGCCGGATTACAGCACCGATTTGAGCAGCTTGCCCATTTCGGCCGGGTTTTTCGTAACCTTGATGCCGCACTCTTCCATCACGGCGAGTTTTTCCTGAGCCGTGCCCTTGCCGCCGGAAATGATGGCGCCGGCGTGACCCATGCGCTTTCCGGGAGGCGCCGTGACGCCGGCGATGAAGCCGATCACGGGTTTCTTCATGTTGTCCTTGATCCAGCGGGCACACTGCTCTTCATCGCTGCCGCCAATCTCGCCCACCATGATGACCGCTTCGGTTTCCGGATCGTCATTGAAAAGCTTCAACACGTCGATGTGCTTCATGCCATTGACGGGGTCGCCGCCAATGCCCACGCAGCTGGACTGGCCGAGGCCCAGTTCGCGCAGCTGACCCACGGCTTCGTAGGTGAGCGTGCCGGAACGGGAAACCACGCCGATGGGGCCCTTTTTGTGGATGTGGCCGGGCATGATGCCGATCTTGATTTCGTCCGGCGTGATGAGGCCCGGGCAGTTGGGTCCGATCAGGCGGGTCTTGCTGCCCTGCATCTTGTAGCGGGTACGGATCATGTCGCGCACGGGAATGCCTTCCGTGATGCAGATCACCAGATCGATTTCCGCTTCCACGGCTTCGTCGATGGCCGCTGCAGCAAAGGGCGGCGGCACGTAAATGACGGATACGGTGGCGCCGGTCTGGACCTTCGCTTCCTTCACGCTGTCGTAAATGGGAATGCCTTCATACGCCTGCCCGCCTTTCTTGGGCGTGACGCCGGCCACGAAGCAGTCGGCACCAAAGGCGTATTCCTTGCACATCTTGGTGTGGAACATCCCGGTCTTGCCGGTAATCCCCTGGGTGATGACCCGGGTATTCTTGTTGATGAGAATAGACATATTACCCCCGCGCTGCAGCCACCACTTTCGCAGCGGCATCGGCCATATTGACGGCGGAAATGATGGGCAAGCCCGAATCCGCCAAGATTTTCTTGCCCAGTTCCACGTTTGTGCCTTCAAGGCGCACCACCAGGGGAACCGCAAGCTTCACTTCGTGCGCTGCGGCAACCACACCCGCCGCAATCACGTCGCACTTCATGATGCCGCCGAAGATGTTGACCAGAATCGCCCGCAGATTGGGGTTCTTGAGCATCAGCTTGAACGCTTCAGTCACTTTCTCGGTGGTGGCACCGCCGCCCACGTCAAGGAAGTTGGCCGGATTGCCGCCGTAGAGCTTGACGATGTCCATGGTGGCCATGGCAAGGCCCGCGCCGTTCACCAGGCAGCCGATGTTGCCGTCCAGGGAAATGTAGGACAGGTCAAACTTGGACGCCTCGATTTCGTTGGGGTCTTCCTCATCCAGGTCGCGCAGCGCGACGATGTCGGGATGACGGTAGAGCGCGTTCGAGTCGAAATTCATCTTGGCGTCGAGGGCCACCACGCGACCGTCGCCGGTGATGACCATGGGATTGATTTCTGCCAGGCTGGCGTCGGTTTCGTCGAACGCCCGGTAGAGTCCCTGCAGCAGGGTGCGCGCCTGGGGCACCAGGTTGGCGGGCACGCCGATCTTGGCAGCCACGTCGTCCGCTTCGCTGTCCTGCAGACCTTTCATCGGGTCAATGAATACGGTGTGGATCTTTTCCGGTGTGTGAGCGGCCACTTCTTCAATGTCCATGCCGCCTTCGGAGCTGGCCATCAGGGCCACGCGCTGCGTGCCGCGGTCCACCACCATGCCCACGTACAATTCTTTCTTGATGTCCGCCCCTTCCTCGATGAGCAGGCGGCGCACTTTCTGGCCTTCCGAACCGGTCTGGTGCGTGACGAGCTGCATGCCGAAAATCTGGCGTGCATAGGTTTCGAGCTCGGCGGGCGACTTGGCCACCTTGACCCCGCCTCCCTTGCCGCGACCACCGGCATGAATCTGCGCTTTTACGACCGCGACGTTACCCCCCAGAGTCTTTCCAGCCGCTATCGCCTCCTCCACGGAGAAACACGGAATGCCGCGCGGCGTGGGGACGCCGTACTTCCGCAGAATCTCCTTCGCTTGGTACTCATGGATTTTCATTGCTTGGCCTATAGATGAGTGTTGATGATATCCATCGCCCAAAACCGATGGCGATTGGACTGGGCAGGGATTCTACTCCAAAAATATCTACGATACATTATGATTTTTTAGAAAACCATTTGGGGTAAAAACGGGCCACCACCTCCCCCCGGGTGTCCAGCGCATGGCAGCCGTCCAGGTGCGGCGGCTTCTGTTCGGTGCCGGATTCGGCAGCCCCGTAGCGGGTCTGGAACGCCACCGTGGCGAGCGTCCCGATCAGTTCAGTGAGGTGGGTGCAACCGCGCACGCCGCCGAAGCGTTCCTTGACCGCCCGGGTGAAACCGGGGGCGATGCGCAGCCCCTTGAGGTCGCCATAGCGGGGAGTGATGTTTTCGCAGGTGCCGGGGTAGGGACGGGCCACGGTGCAGGCTTCCGCATCGCGGATGACCAGGTCGCCATCCACCACGATGCGCAGCCACATGTCATGGATGGGCTCCCCGGCCGGCTTCATGCCGTCGGATACGGGAAAGGCATACCCCTTCACGTCCACCAGGTGCCCTTCGATGTCGTACAGGCCATCCTCGCGCGCATAGCCTTCCACCGTGATGTGCCGGCGGTGCAGCAGGGTTCTGGGAACTGCGGGATCGGAAAGCGCCATGATTTGAAATCCTCCATGTCCAACGCGGAACCGCGCCTGGTAGCCGCGCAATCCCGGGATGATACGCCTCCTCGCCTTTTCGCCCTATAATTCACTGACCCTTGTGCAAGAAGACCTGGAGACCGCTTGTCGTTCATTTCCGCCTCCGCCCGTTGCGCAGCGGCGGCGCTGCTGCTGACATGCAGCATCGTTGCGCGGCCTTCCGAAACGCCTGACCAGGCCCTGCTGGCTGCCCACCAGGCCTGGGCCACGCGCGACATGGCCGCACTCGCTCACCATGCCCGCCAGCTGGCAGCCGACCCGCTGGCAGACTACGTGCAGTACTGGCTGCTGGACCTCCGCCTGGGTCAGTCCGGGTCCGGGTCCGGGTCCGGGCCCGTGCCGAACGCGGACGTGGAGGCTTTTTTCAGCCGCTTTCCCGACAGCCCCCTGACCGAACCGCTGCGCGTGAGCTGGCTCAAGGCCCTGGTGCGCAGTGGCGACTGGAGCACCTTTGCCGCCCAGGTCACTGCGCGTGCCCTGGAAGATCCGGAAGTGGCCTGCGACAACCTGCAGGAACGGATGCGCCGCCAGGACGTTTCCGCCGTGCACGATGCACGCGCCCTGTGGTTCAGCCCAAAATCCCAGCCGGACGGCTGCGACCCGGTGTTCCGGCTGCTTGCAGCGGAAAACCTGATCTCGCGCGACGACATCTGGCGCTCGTTGCGCCATGCGCTGGGCAGCAACAACCTGCCACTCGCCCGCTACATCAACAGCTTCCTGCCGCCCCTGCAGGGCCTGGGAGAAGACGCGCTGACGCAGGCCTACACCCAGCCCAGATCCTTCCTCGAAAGCTGGGATGCCGCCGGCGACAGCCGTTCGGCGCGCGAACTGGCCCTGTTTGCCCTGAGCCAGCTTGCCGCGCGGGATCCGCAGGAAGCTGCGGACATCTGGCAGCGCATGGCGTCCCGCTTCAGCAAAAGCGAGCGGGCTTACGGCTGGCAGCAGGTGGCCTGGCAGGGGGCCATGGTGCAGCACCCCAATGCACTGGCCTGGTTTGGCCGTGCAGGGGAACTGACGGACGACCGCATGCGTGCCTGGCGCACGCGAGCCGCACTGCGCCAGGGCAACTGGGACGAAGTGCTGCGCACCATCAATGGCATGTCGCCTGCCGAAGCCGCCCAGTCCGCCTGGCGCTACTGGAAAGGACGCGCCCTGCAGGCACTGGGAAGGGGCGCGGAAGCACAGGCCCTGTGGAAACCGCTGTCCCAGGAATCCAGTTACTACGGCCTGCTTGCCCTGGAAGAACTGGGCGGGCAGCTCATGCTGCCGCCGCAGCCCTCACCGCTCATGCCCGAGGAAATAGACACCCTGCGCCCACGCCTGTCGCGCGCGATGCGGCTGCACAACCTGGGCCTCGTTCCGGAATCCCAGTTCGAATGGAATGCCGTCAGCCGCCCCCTCTCGCCCCGCCAGCGCCTGGTGATCTCGGCCCTGGCGTCCCAGGCGCAATGGTATGACCGCTCCATCTATAGCATCGAACGGGCGGGCGACCAGCAGGACCTGGCACTGCGGTTTCCGCTGGCCTTTGAAGAGACGGTGCGCCAGCAGGCCCGGCAAAACCACCTGGACGAAGCCTGGGTGTTTGGCCTGGTGCGCCAGGAAAGCTATTTTTCACCGCAGGCCCGCTCGCGCACCGGCGCCATGGGGCTGATGCAGCTCATGCCCGCCACCGCCCGCTGGCTGGCCAAGCGCATTCCCCTGCATCATTTCCAGTGGGCCAAGTCCACCCAGGTGGACACCAACCTGCAACTGGGCACCTTTTACCTGCGCCACCTGCTCAACCGGCTGGGGCATCCGATCCTGGCCACGGCCGGCTACAACGCGGGGCCCAACCGGGTACTGCGCTGGGTGTCCGGCAGCCCCCAGGATGCCACCGTATTCATCGAGTCCATCCCCCTGCGCGAAACCCGGGGCTACGTGGAACACGTGATGTTCAATGCCACGGTGTACGGCATGCGCCTGGGCCAGCCTGCGCAATCGCTGCACCAGCGCCTGGGCACGATCCCGGGCATGAGGCCTGCCCACAGCGGCGAGCCGGACCCGGCGGCAACCCCATGAAAATCTATGCCGTGGGCGGCGCAGTACGAGACGAACTGCTGGGCCTGCCGGTCCAGGACCGCGACTGGGTGGTGGTGGGCGCCACGCCGGACGCCCTGACGGCACAAGGCTTCCGGCCCGTGGGCCGGGATTTTCCGGTATTCCTGCATCCGCAGACCCACGAGGAATACGCACTGGCGCGCACGGAACGCAAAAGCGGACCGGGGTACAAGGGATTCGTGGTGCATGCCAGCCCCGATGTCACGCTGGAACAGGACCTGCAGCGGCGCGACCTCACCATCAATGCCATGGCCCGCGATGCCGAAGGCCGCCTGATCGACCCCTTCGGCGGCGCGCGCGACCTGGAACAGCGGCTGCTGCGCCACGTGAGCGAGGCCTTTGCCGAAGACCCCGTGCGCATCCTGCGTGTGGCGCGCTTTGCCGCCCGCTTCAAGGGCCGCTTCGGTTTTCGCGTGGCCCCGGAAACCCTGGCCCTGATGCGGCGCATGGTGGAGGCCGGGGAAGCGGACGCGCTGGTGCCCGAACGGGTGTGGGCGGAACTGGCGCGCGGGCTGGCTGAACCCACCCCGTCGGAACTGTTCCGCATCCTGGACCAATGCGGCGCCCTGGTGCATGTGCTGCCGGAAATTGCCGAGGCCTGGGGCGAACAGGGAACGCTCGCCGCCAGCGCCGTGGACCTGGCCGCCGCACGTCACCATCCGGTGGACGTGCGCTTTGCCGCCTGGGCCGCAGCCCTGCTGGGCGAGCGCGCCGATGGCGGGCGCGAAGTCCTGCTGCACCTGGGCCAGCGATTGCGCCTGCCGGCCGACGTGCGGGACCTGGCCCTGCTGGCCGCCACCCTGTCGCGCCCCCTCGCCGCGCGTCATCGCTGCAACGCGGAAGGGTTGCTCGACCTGATCGAACGTGCCGACGGCCTGCGCCGGCCGCAGCGCTTCGAAGCCCTGGTGGCCGCCTATGCCTGCTGCGAAGCTGCAGGCGGCCTTGCAACGTCAGGAGAGGAACCACTGCTGCAGGCCCTGTCTGCCGCCGCCGCAGTGCCGGCCGGTGCCATCGCCCAGGCCGCATCCGACCCCGCTGAAATCCCCGCGCGCCTGCGCGCGGCCCGCCTGCAGGCGATTCGCGCTTCAGCCCGCCAGTGACGGGGGGAGCGGCTCGCGTCCCGTGCCGGGACGAAGCACCAGCACCTTGAACAGTTCCCCCATTTCCGCCGGGCTGAGCAGCCTGTGCACGGCGGATGCCGCAGGCAGGTAGTGCGCGGGCTGATCCGGCGACAGTCGCCCCAACTCCTCGACGATGCCCTCCGCAATCAGCCATGAGGCCATGGAACCGTAGTCATCCACCGCCAGCCCCACAGCGAGAGCCGCCTGCGCCACCGCCGTGAAATCCACGTGGGCCGTGATGTCCTGCAGCCCGGGAAATGCCAGGGGATCGGGATGGGCGTGGTGGCGGATATGGCACATGAGGGTGCCGCCCGCGCGCTGGGGATGATAGTACTCACGCGCCGGAAAACCGTAATCGATGAACCAGACGCGCCCGGCGCGCAGGGTTTGCCCCACAGTCGTCACCAGGTCGGTCGCGGCCAGGCTGATTTCAGTGTCATAGGGGACGGGCCAGCCGGACGGGTCCGGCAGCCGTTCAAGGAGGCGCGGGTTGCCGAGGGGGCGCTCGTGCTGCACCCACTCCCCGTTCCCGAGCGCCACGCCAATTTCCACCCAGCCCGCCGCGCCGCGCCAGCCCACGCGATGCACCGGCAAGGCATCCAGCACTTCGTTGGCCACCAGGGCGCCGCAAATCGCATCCGGCCAATGTTCGCACCATTCCACACGCGCCCGCAGCGCCCGGGGCAAGGAGGACAGCGTCGCTTCCTGGCGCGCGCGCAGGTCCGGGCTCACTTCCAGGATCCGGTAGCGCTCCGGCACGGCATCCCGCTCGGCCAGGGCCGTCAGCAGGTCGCACGCCAACCTGCCCGTACCTGCCCCCAGCTCCAGCACTTCCGGCGCCTGCCCCTGCAGCGCCTGAAGCGTGTGCACCACAGGCCGGGCCAGCGTGCGCGCAAAGAGCGGTGTCATTTCCGGCGCCGTGACAAAATCTCCGGCAGCACCCAGCTTGACCGCCCCGGCACTGTAATAGCCCAGCCCCGGGGCATACAGGGCAAGCGACATGAAGCGGGAGAAATCGATCCAGCCCCCCGCTTCGCGGATGGCTTCGTCGATGGTGGCACGCAGGCGGTCGCTGTGGGCCTGTGCTTCAGGGCCCGGCAGGAGGGAGTGCGGTAAAATGGCCATCTTGCCCATGAGTCTGCTGTGAAACCGCCATGTTAACCGCACCCGAGGCACCGTCCTCAAATTTTGTTCGCCTGCAGGAGCGCCTGCGCAGTTCGGTGGCCCGGGCCATCACCGATTACGGCATGATCGACGAGGGCGACACGGTCATGGTGTGCCTGAGCGGCGGCAAGGACTCGCATGCGCTGCTCACGCTGCTCATGGACCTGCAGCGGCGCGCACCCGTGAGCTTCCGCCTGATCGCCGTCAACCTGGACCAGAAGCAGCCCGGCTTTCCCGAACAGGTGCTGCCGGAATACCTGCAGGCGCTGGGCGTGGAGTACCGTATCGTGGAAGCGGACACTTACTCCATCGTGAAGGAAAAGGTCCCGGCCGGAAAAACCACCTGCTCACTCTGTTCGCGCCTGCGACGCGGCGTGCTGTATCGCACGGCCAAGGCGCTGGGCGCCAACAAGATCGCACTCGGGCACCATCGCGACGACATCGTGGAAACCTTTTTCCTCAACCTGTTTCATGGAGGCCGGCTGAAAGCCATGCCGCCCAAGCTGGTAACCGACGACGGCCACCACGTGGTCATCCGTCCACTGGCCTACTGCGCCGAAAAGGACCTGGCGCGCTATGCGCGGCACATGGGCTACCCCATCATTCCCTGCGACCTGTGCGGCTCGCAGGAAAACCTGCAGCGCCAGGCCATCAAAAGCTGGCTGCAGGCCGAGGAGCGCGCCCACCCCGGACGTGTGGACAACATTTTCCTGGGCCTGCAGTCGGTCACGCCCTCGCACCTGGCGGACACTGCGCTGTACGACTTTGCCGGGCTCAGGCCCAGCCACCATGCCGAACCCGACGGTGATCGCCTGTTCGACCCCGAGCCCGCGGAGCGGGGGGCCCTGCGGCTGGCCCGGATGGATGGCGCCCGCGTGCATTTCGTGAAGGCCGGGAACTCTGATAAAATAAAGGATTAGTTTCGAGAGCTGCGCCATGACCCCAACGATCAAGCATCTGCCGCCCAAGAAAATCAATTCCTTCTATCCGCCCCAGCGCACCCTGATGGGTCCCGGCCCCTCCGAAATCACCCCGCGCGTGCTGGCGGCCATGTCATTGCCCTGCATCGGCTATCTTGATCCCGTGTTCGTGGACATGATGGATGAGCTCAAGACCCTGCTGCGCTATGCGTACCAGACGGACAACCAGCTCACCTTCCCGGCTTCGGGGCCCGGTTCGGTGGGGATGGAAATGTGCTTCGTGAACATGGTCAACCCGGGCGACAAGGTTATCGTGTGCCGCAACGGCGTGTTTGGCGGCCGCATGATCGAAAACGTGGAGCGCTGCGGTGGCAAGCCCATCGTCATCGAAGACACCTGGGGCGAACCGGTGGATCCCAACAAGCTGGAGGAAACCCTGCGCCAGCACCCCGACACCAAGGTGGTGGCCTTCGTCCAGGCCGAAACTTCCACGGGCTGCATGTCCGATGCCAAGACCCTGGTGGAGATCGCGCACCGCTTTGACGCCCTCACCATCGTGGATGCCGTTACCCAGCTGGGCGGCGCCCCCCTGTTCGTGGACGAATGGGGCATCGACGCCATCTATTCGGGTAGCCAGAAGTGCCTGTCCTGCACCCCGGGCCTGTCACCCGTGTCCTTCAGCGACCGCGTGGTGGCGCTGGTGCGCAACCGCAAGGAGCGCTGCCGCAGCTGGTTCATGGACCTCGACCTGGTGCTGGGCTACTGGGGCAGCACCAACCGCACCTACCACCACACCGCCCCCATCAATGGCCTGTTCGCGCTGCACGAGGCGCTCCTGCTGCTGCGCGAGGAAGGCCTGGAAAATGCCTGGGCCCGCCACACACGCCATTACCTGGCGCTCAAGGCCGGGCTGGAAGCCATGGGACTGGAATACCTGGTGAAGGAAGAACACCGGCTGCCGCAGCTCAATGCCGTCAAGGTGCCGGAAGGCATCGATGAAGCCCGCGTGCGCAAGGCCCTGCTCGAGGAATTCAACCTGGAAATCGGGGCCGGCCTGGGACCGCTCGCCGGCAAGATCTGGCGCTTCGGCCTGATGGGCTACTCCGCCAAGTCGGAAAACGTCATGCTGTGCCTGTCGGCGCTGGGATCCGTACTGATGGACCTGGGCTACCCCGTCAAGCTGGGCTACGCCGAAGCCGCCGCGCACCAGTCCTACGCCGAGCAGCACGCCCAGGCAGCCCGCCAGAAAATCAAGGTCGCCTGACCGTCCCGGCTGTCCGGGCGCCAGTCAGCGCTCGGACAGATGGAGCCGGTCCCAGATCACGCTGGTGAGCCCGGCCGAATTCATGGTGTAGAAATGCAGGCCGGGCGCACCGGCTGACAGCAGGCGGTCGCACAGTTGGGTCACCACGTCCAGGCCGAAGGCCTTGATGGACGCCGTGTCATCACCGTATCCCTGCATTTTGAGGCGGATCCAGCGCGGAATTTCCGCGCCGCACGCTTCGGAAAACCGGCTCAGCTGGGAAAAATTGCCGATGGGCATGATGCCCGGCACGATCGGCAGGTCCAGTCCCGCCGCTTCGCATTCATCCACAAAACTGAAATAAGCATCCGCATTGTAGAAATACTGCGTGATGGCCGCATTGGCCCCGGCTTCCACCTTGCGCTTGAAATGCTGGACGTTTTCCTGGGCCGAGCGGGCCTGCGGATGCACTTCAGGATAGGCCGCCACTTCGATGTAGAAATGATCGCCGGTCTGTGCGCGGATAAAGGCCACCAGTTCGTTGGCATATCGGAAATCGCCGCCGCCGAAGGTTCCCGAAGGCAGGTCGCCGCGCAATGCCACCAGGTGGCGGATGCCGTGCTGCTGGTACTGCCGCAGCACTTCCGCCACATTGTCGCGCGTGGCCCCGATGCAAGACAGGTGCGGCGCCGCAGGCAACCCTTCACCCAGGATTTCCAGTACGGTCTCCAGGGTTCGCTCGCGCGTGGTACCCCCTGCCCCGTACGTCACCGAAAAGAAGGCCGGGTGCAGCTGCGCCAGCTGGCGCCGCGTATGCCGCAGCTTTTCCATGCCTTCCGGAGTCTTGGGCGGAAAAAACTCGAAGCTGAATACCTTGGGGTAACGCTGTTGACTCTGCAAGATCTCGCGCTCAGTAACGGTAATGATCCGGTTTGTAAGGACCAGCCTGGTTGACGCTCAGGTACTGGGCCTGCTTGGACGTGAGCTCGGTGAGGTGGACCCCGATCTTCTTCAGGTGCAACCGCGCCACTTTCTCGTCCAGGTGCTTGGGCAGGATGTAAACACCCACCGGATACTTGCCGTGGTTGGTCCAGAGTTCGATCTGCGCCATCACCTGGTTGGTGAAAGAGGCAGACATCACGAAACTGGGGTGACCGGTGGCACAACCGAGGTTGACCAGGCGCCCTTCAGCCAGCACGATGATGCGCCGGCCGTCCGGGAACACCACGTGGTCCACCTGGGGCTTGATGTTCTCCCAGCGGTACTGGCGCAGGGACGCAATGTCGATTTCCGAATCGAAGTGTCCGATGTTGCAGACGATGGCGTCGTTCTTCATGGCCCGCAGGTGATCGTGGGTGATGACATCGACATTGCCGGTGGCGGTGACGAAAATGTCCCCGAGCGGCGCTGCCTCGTCCATGGTGACCACGCGGTAGCCTTCCATGGCGGCCTGCAAGGCGCAGATGGGGTCGATTTCCGTGATCCACACGGTGGCACCCAAGCCGCGGAAGGCCTGGGCGCTGCCTTTGCCCACATCGCCGTAACCTGCCACCACGGCCACCTTGCCCGCCACCATCACGTCCGTGGCGCGCTTGATGCCGTCCATGAGGGATTCGCGGCAACCATAAAGGTTGTCGAACTTGGATTTGGTCACCGAATCATTGACGTTGAAGGCGGGGCACTTGAGTTCTCCGCGCTTCATCATTTCATTCAGGCGGTGCACGCCGGTGGTGGTCTCCTCGGAAATGCCGCGCACCTGCTTGAGCATTTCGGGATACTTGTCGTGCATGAGGAGGGTGAGGTCGCCGCCGTCATCCAGGATCATGTTGGGAGTCCAGCCGTCCGGGCCGAAAATGGTCTTCTCGATGCACCACCAGAATTCCTCCTCGGTTTCGCCCTTCCAGGCAAACACGGGAATTCCGGCCGCAGCGATGGCGGCCGCCGCCTGGTCCTGGGTGGAGAAAATGTTGCACGAACTCCAGCGCACTTCAGCGCCCAGCGCCACCAGGGTTTCGATCAGCACCGCGGTCTGGATGGTCATGTGCAGGCAACCTGCGATGCGCGCGCCCTTGAGCGGCTGCAGCGGGCCGTACTCCTCGCGCAGGGCCATCAGGCCCGGCATCTCGTTCTGGGCAATGTCGATTTCGGTGCGGCCCCAGCGGGCCAGCGCCAGGTCCGCGACCTTGTAGTCGGGGGCAGATTGGGTTTGGGGAACGGCACTCATGAACGGGCTCCTTGAAGTTCGGCGCGCAGGGCTTCGACCCGGTCGCGCGCTTCCCAGGTGAATTCGGGCTCTTCACGGCCGAAATGGCCGTAAGCAGCGGTTTTGCTGTAAATGGGGCGCAGCAGGTCGAGCGACTGGATGATGCCTTTGGGGCGCAGGTCGAAATGCTGCTGCACCAGCTCGGCCAGGCGTTCGTCCGGCAGCCTGCCGGTGCCGAAGGTGTTCACCATCAGGCTGACCGGACGGGCCACGCCGATGGCGTAGGCCACCTGCACTTCGCAACGGCTGGCCAGGCCTGCCGCCACGATGTTCTTGGCCACGTGACGCATGGCGTAGGCGGCGGAACGGTCCACCTTGGAGGGGTCCTTGCCGGAAAACGCACCACCGCCGTGACGGGCGGCGCCACCGTAGGTATCCACGATGATCTTGCGCCCCGTGAGGCCGCAGTCACCCATAGGGCCGCCGATCACGAAACGCCCAGTGGGGTTGATCAGGTAGCGCGTGTCGCGCGTGAGCAGGGCGGCCGGAATCACCGGCTTGATGATCTCCTCGATGACCGCTTCCGACAGCCGCTCGTGGGTGACGTCCGGATCGTGCTGGGTGGACAGCACCACGGTGTCGATGGAAACGACCCGGTCGTCCACGTAACGCACGCTGACCTGGGATTTGGCATCGGGGCGCAGGAACGGCAGCCGCCCGTCCTTGCGCAGTTCCGCCTGGCGCTGGACCAGGCGGTGGGCCAGGTGGATGGGCAGCGGCATGAGCGCATCGGTTTCATCGCAGGCATAACCGAACATGAGCCCCTGGTCGCCGGCCCCCTGGTCCAGGTCGAGGCCGCGCCCTTCATCCACGCCCTGGGCGATGTCCGGGCTCTGCCGGTTGAGGGCCGTAAGCACGGCGCAGGTCTGGTAGTCGAACCCGATTTCGGAGCTGTTGTAGCCGATGCGGCGCACCACGTCGCGTGCGATGTCGATGTAATTGATCTGGGCCTGGGTGGTGATTTCGCCCGAAATGACGATCAATCCGGTGCTGGTAAGCGTCTCGCAGGCTACGCGCGCCCGGGGGTCCTGGGCTAGAATGGCGTCCAGCACTCCATCGGAAATCTGGTCGGCAACCTTGTCCGGATGCCCTTCGGAGACGGACTCCGAAGAGAAAAGATACTGACTCATGGCAAACCCTGCCCTTTATCATAAATTTCAACGAGCTGTGAATTATAGCAGCGATTGCGGACGGCATTGAGCGTGGTACGCCTGGCCTTAAGCCTGTTCTGGCTGTTGCAATGGCTGCCCATGCCCGTACTGGCGCGCCTGGGCAACGGCCTGGGGAGCCTGGCGTACCGCCTGGCACGCGAACGCCGGCACGTCACCCTCACCAACCTCGCCCTGTGCTTTCCCCAGTGGCCGGCAGCACAACGGGAGGCCCTGGCACGGGCTCATTTCCAGGCCTTCATGACCAGCATCCTGGGCCAGGGCATCCCCTGGTTCGCTTCCATGGACCGGCTGCGCCGGGTTCTGGTGCGTGAAGGCGAAGAACATCTGCGTGCGGCGCTGCGCGCCGGGCCGGTCATCATCATGACGCCCCATTTCTTCGGCATTGACGCGGCCGGCCCTTTCCTGGGCGCCGACTTCGACCTCATCACCATCAACTCCCGCCAGAAAAACGCCGCCTTCGACGACGCCGTGCTGCGCCTGCGCCGCCGCTGGCAGCGGGGCATCATCTTCACCCGCCAGGACGGCATCCGACCGGTGCTGCGCGCGCTCAAGCCGGGGTGGGCGCTGTACTACATGCCGGACCAGGATTTCGGCCCGCGCGAATCGATTTTTGTGGATTTCTTCGGGGTACCGGCCGCCACTTCGCCAGCCCTGTCGCGCCTGGCACGGCTTTCCCATGCGCGGGTGGTGCCTTGCGTGGTGCAGCAGGACTTTTCCCGCAGCCGCATCGTCATGAAGTTTTTCCCGGCCTGGACCGATTTTCCTGGCCCGGACGAGGCGGAAGACACCCTGCGCATGAACCGCTTCATCGAGACGCGTGTGCTGGAACAGCCGGCGAACTACCTGTGGAGCCACAAGCGCTTCAAAACCCGCCCGCCGGGTGAACCCTCCCCCTATGGGCGCTGAGGCCAAAACGCGCTAGGATGCCTGTCAACCCCTCCCTCTGAAAACATCATGCTGCTTCGCTTCACCAAAATGCACGGCCTGGGCAACGACTTCGTCGTACTGGACGCCACGGCCGCCCCCCTGCATCTCACCCCCGGACAGATCCGCTGGATCGCTGACCGGCATTTTGGGGTGGGCTGTGACCAGATCCTGATCGTGGAACCGCCACAGGATGCCGCCAACGATTTCCGCTACCGCATTCTCAATGCCGACGGCAGCGAGGTGGAAAACTGCGGCAACGGCGCGCGCTGTTTCGTGCGGTTCGTGCACGACCGCGGGCTTACCCGCAAAAACGAAATCCGCGTGGAAACCCTGGGTGGCCTCATCACGCCCCGGCTGAACGCCGATGGGCGCGTGACCGTGAACATGGGCGAACCGGAATTCGAACCCGGGCGCGTGCCTTTTCTTGCCCCGGCGCGTGCCCTCACCTATCCCCTGACCGTGGGAACCGTGACCCGTGAATTCAGCGTGCTGTCCATGGGCAACCCCCATGCCGTGCAGGTGGTGCCTTCCGTGGCCCAGGCTCCGGTGGCGCAGGAAGGCCCCCTGATCGAGCGCCATCCGGCCTTTCCCAAGCGCGTCAACGCCGGCTTCATGGAAGTCGTGAGCCGCACCCACATCCGCCTGCGTGTGTTCGAACGCGGTGCCGGCGAGACGCTCGCCTGCGGTACCGGCGCCTGCGCGGCCGTGGTGGCCGGCATCACGCGCGGATTGCTGGATGACACGGTGATCGTGACCACGCGCGGCGGCGACCTGTCCATCACCTGGAAAGGCGCGGGACACCCCGTTTGGATGACCGGGGACGCCGTGCCCGTTTTCAGCGGCGAACTTCATTTACCTGACAGCATCAAGGAACCGGCATGACGTTGACCCCGGAATCAGTGGCCCTCTGGCTCAAGGAACACCCGGATTTTTTTGAAACCCAGAGCGCCTTGCTCACGGAAATCCAGCTTCCCCACCCGCACGGCACGCATGCCGTCTCGCTGGCCGAGCGCCAGATGCTGGCCTTGCGCGACAAAAACCGCGCCCTGGAAGCGCGGCTTGGCGAACTGATCGGCTATGCCGAAACCAACGACAGCACCAGCGCCAAAGTGCATCGCCTGGCGCTGGGCCTGATCCGCGCCCAGAACCTGTCCGCAGTGCTGGACCTGGTGCGCGCCCTGCTGCAGGAAGATTTCGCCGTGCCCGGCATGGCCATGCGGCTGTGGGGCCTGCCGCAGGATCGCGAACGCCCCGAGTTTTCCGCAGCGAGCGAATCCCTGCGCGATTTCGTGGCTGATCTGGATGCCCCACATTGCAGCCATGAAGCCGTGCCCGACAGCGCCCTGTGGCTGGACGCGCAGGCCCCGGCACCGCAATCCTTCGCCCTGCTGCCGCTGCGCGACACGGAAACCTTTGGTGCCATCCTGCTGGCTTCGCCCGACCGGAAACGCTTCTACCCCGACATGGGCACCTTCTACCTCACGCGCATCGGCGAACTGGTGAGCGCCGCGCTGCGCGCCCATGCGCGCAAAGCGGACGATGGCGACTGAAGGCGAACGCGCCCGCATCCTGCAGGCAGCCTATCTGGCCCACCTGCAAACGGAACGCCGCCTGTCAGCCCAGACCGGCAAGCATTACGCGCGCGACCTGCAACAACTGCTGGCCCTGGTGGAGCCGCGCTCGCTGGAATCCTTAAGCCCGCACGACATCCGCCGCTGCATCGCCACGCTGCATGCGCGCGGGCTGTCCGGGCGCAGCCTGGGGCGCATGCTCTCCGCCTGGCGCGGCTTCTTCGACTACCTGGCGCGCGACCACGGCTTCGTGCAAAACCCCTGCGCCCAGGTGCGGCCGCCCAAGTCGCCGAAAAAACTGCCGCACGCCCTCTCGCCCGATGGCGCCGCCCAGCTGATGGCACTGCCCGGAGACGATTTCCTGGCCTGCCGGGACCGCGCCATGCTGGAGCTTTTCTATTCTTCGGGACTGCGCCTGTCCGAACTGTCGGGCCTGGACCTGGCCGACCTGCGCCTGGACGAAGCCCTGGTGGAAGTCACCGGCAAAGGATCCAAAACCCGCCTGGTGCCGGTGGGGCACAAGGCGCTGGAAGCGCTGCATGCCTGGCTTGGCCTGCGGGCTGTTGCGGCCGGCGACAACACGGCGCTGTTCGTGACCCAGACGGGACGGCGCCTGGGCAACCGCAGCATCGAAGCACGCGTGGCCCTGCGTGCGCGGCAGCTGGGTCTGGCTGATGCGGTGCATCCCCACGTGCTGCGCCATTCCTTTGCCTCGCACGTGCTGCAATCGAGCGGCGACCTGCGGGCAGTGCAGGAAATGCTGGGGCACGCCAGCATCACGTCGACCCAGGTGTACACCCATCTCGACTTCCAGCACCTGGCGCAGGTGTACGATGCCGCCCACCCGCGCGCACGGCGCAAGCCCTAGAAAAAGCGCGTCACGCCCACGATGAGCGTACGGCGCAAGCCGTACTGGGGCGCACCCACACCGATGCCGGTGCCATCCCGCAGCTCGTAGCTGTGATCGAACACGTTGAGGACGGACAGGCGTCCTTCCAGATCCCCCCAGGTGCTGGTCTTGAACAGGTGCGTGGCCGCGGTGTTGACTGTCAGATAGCCCGGCATGGTCTGGGTGTTGGCGAAACCGCTGCGCAGGCCGCTGCCGAACAGGGCGTCTGCCGTCAGGTTGGCCCAGTCGGTGCGATAGCCCACGCTGCCGGAGAGCGTGTAGCGCTGGTCATGATCCAGGTAGACCCAGTGGTTGTTGATGTACGCCAGTTCCGCCGCGGAAAAATTGAACTGGCCGGACTCGATGCCCCGCCCCTGGGCCCGCCCTACGGCCGCATTGAGCGCGCCGCTCCAGCGGTCCTGGCGATAGGTCCCTGAAAACTCGATGCCGTAAATGCGCCCTTCCCGGTAGTTGAAACCGGAAAAAATCAGCGCATTGCCGAACTGCCCTTCGTCAAGCAGGTGCTGCACCTTGCGGTAATAAGCGTCCACGCTCAGCGTGAGCTGGTCGGACCAGCGGCGCGAGAGGCCCATGTCCAGATAATCCGAACGTTCTGAACGGACCGGGGCATCAGCCGTCACAGGCGAGGCGTTGGTGGTGTTGTTGAACAGCGAGACGGTGCGGGTGTCGACGATTTCAGCCGGCGGCGGTGTGAAGTAGCTGGCATAACCGGCATGGAAACGGGTCACGGGGGACCAGTCGTACACCATGCTGAGGCGCGGGCTCACCTGATGCTCGTTGATAAGGAACGCGTTCTGGTCATAGCGCAGGCCGTAGTTGAAAGTCAGGTTCTGCGAGTATTTCCATTCGTCCTGCAGGGACATTCCCCAGAAATGGCTGATGCCGTTGGTGTTGTCGACCAGGGTGGTGGGCGGCGTGGAGGCCACGCCAAAGGCATCCAGCTGGTTGCCGGCGCAGGTCAGCGATACGCCCAGGCAATACACCTGGGAAGTGCTGTCGGTAAGGTATCGTTCCTGCTGCACCATGAGGGAGGCATGCAGCTTGTGCCGGTCGTTCAGCTGGTAACCAAAATCGGACTGAACCCCCTGCGCTTCGTTGCGGCGGACCACCGCATTGCTCACCCCTGTGTAAAACAGGTCCCCCAGTGCGGGGTCCGGCATGTAATTGAGCTGCGACAGCCGGTGGTAGAAAGAAACCTGCGTGTCGGCCCCGCCGCGGCCCTGGGACTGGTAACTCGCCACCTGGAACAGGTTGAACTCTCCCTGCGTGGCATTGAGGCCCATGGACGCCGGCGTGGGAGTAAGGGAGGAACTGCAGCACTGGGGCACGAGCCCCGGATTGTCGGGAATCTGGAACTGGTTCTGCGACTGTCCGAACATCAGGCTCAGTCGCTGCTGCGGATCGATGTCGTAGGCCAGGAAGCCGAAGCCCTTGCCCTGCCGGGTCAGATCGTGGGCTGCATTGAGCGTGTTGGCCGGGTTGTCGATGCCCTGCTGGGACGTCATGAGCGATCCGGCCAGGTTGTAACTGAAGCGGCCCACCGATCCGTTGGCCACGCCCCCCGTTTCGCCGTAATTGCGGCTGCCGCCGTCCACGGAAAATTCGCCGCCCGGCTCGGACTCCGGCCCGCGCGTGCGGATGTCCACCACGCCCGCCGTGCGATAGCCGTACTGGGCCGGCAGGGCGCCGGTCAATACCGTGAGCTTGTCGGCAATGCGGGTATCGAACATCTGGCCGAAGCCCCCCAGGGCTTCCGGAATCATGACCCCGTTGACGCGGTACTGCAGGTTGCCGTGGTCACCGCGCACGTGCACCTGGCCGAAGCCGTCCTGCACGATCCCCGGGGCCTGCAGCAACACCTGGTTCATGGGGGTGGCATCCCCCTGGGGCAGGCGGGCGATGTCGGCATCGGAAAAGCTGTACTGGGTGGCACCGCTGTCGGGTGCCACCACATTGCGAGCCGACGGTGTCGCCGTGACCGTGATGGTGTTGGCTGTCGCCACCGGTTGGGTATCGTCAGGCGCCGCCGGCGCCTGAGCCCGGGCAGCCAGGGCCGGCATCAGGGCGGCCATGGCCAGCGCCAGGCAACGTGCAGAAAAACAGGACATGCAATGACTCCTCGAAATTGCCGCTAAACAAACGAAGGTCCGCGCAAATGCGGAATTCAGGGGCGACAACGCCCCGGCTCAGGATGGTGCGGAGGAGTCGGCTGGCGGGGCGCGCGGGTGGAACGCGAAACGGGAAACGATGAAGAGGGAGGCGATCGCCCATTCCGGCTGGAACGTGGCGAGCGGCATGGGCGGCAGTGCGCACAGGGCTGTGGCTCCGGCACCGCTGGCCAGCGTCAGGGCATCGAACAGCTGGCAGTTGTGATCATGCTGCGACCACGTGGCCGAGGCATGGGCGGCCTTGGAACCGGTGACGACCCCGCCGTGCACCACGCGGTGCACGAAGCCCGACACCTGGGCGCCCAGCAGGCACGCCAGCACCAGGGCAATAAACCAGCGACGGCCGGCAACCGGTTTGTAGAGTGCGTTGAAAAGTTCCATGGTTTCAGGTGTGGGACAAATCGATGCGGCGCCAGGCACCGGAACGCCAGCGCAGCCACAACCCCAGTCCCAGCGCCACAGTATACACGAGGGCTGCCAGCCATCCGCCGGCAGCGCCCAGGCCCCATTGAGGCAGGAAATGAACCCAGCCCGCTCCCGGAGGAAAGGTGAGCGCATGGCACAGGGGCATGAAAAGCAGCCAGGACAGCAACAGCAACAGCACCGTGGGAAAACGGACGTCACCAGCCCCGCGCAGGCAGAAGGCGCTGCCCAGGTTGAGGGCATCGAAAATCTGGTAGCCGGCGGCTATCCACAGCAACTTGAGACACAGGGCCGTGACGGCCGGGGCGTCGGAAGCCGCACCCGACATGAACAGCGGCACCACCCAGGACCCGGTGAGCGCCAGTCCTACCCCCAGCACGCCCATGTAAATCACGGCCATGCGCAGGATGACCTGGGCACAGCGCGCAGCCCAGGCCTTGTCTCCAGCGCCGATGGACTGCCCCACCAGCGTGGTGCCTGCCAGCGCAATGCCAATGGCCGGCAGGTAGGAAATGGACGTGAGCATCATGACGATCTGGGTGGCCGCGCCATCGATGGGACTGAGGCGCACCTGCATGAGCTGGAACAGGGCGAGTCCGATGACGTCCATGGCAGGAAACAGGCCGGTGGGAATGCCCAGCGCAAACACGCGGCGGATGCCCTCCCGGTCCGGCTTCACGGTGTGGCGCGTGTCAAACTCGGTCTGGAAACGGCGGTCGAGGAAAATGCCGAGCGCCAGCAGGGATCCCACGCCCAGCGACAGGGAGCTGGCGATGGAGGCCCCGGCAATGCCGTATCCCAGGTGGAACATGAAAAGCTCGTTGAGCACGGCATTGGTCACGGCCACCACCAGCATGATCCAGAAGGTATAACGGGGACGCCCGATGCCGTTGAAAAAGGAGTTGAGGGAAAACAGCACGGCGGACACTGAACCGCCGAGCATGCGCGGCATCCAGAAATCCACTGCCAACGACAGCACGTGGGGCTGGAGCTCGAAACGCGCCAGGATGAAGGGCCCGCTCCAGTCCGCCAGCAGGAACAGCGGCGTGGTCAGGAGCGAACCCCAGACGCCGCTCCAGGTGGCATGGGCCGCATCGCGCAGCCGCCCTGCACCGTAGTACTGGGCCACCAGGGTCTGCACTCCCAGGCCGACACCGCCCAGCACCAGGAAAAACACGAATATCAGGTAATAGCAGGCACCCATGGCCGCCATGGCGTCCGTGGAAAGCCGCCCCACGAACCAGGTGTCCGTGAGATTCAGCACCACCTGGATGCTGCTGTTGAGGAACAGCGGAAACGCCAGTGCCAGCACCGCTCGCAAATCCACATGGCGACGCCCTGCGTCATCCAGACGCAGCGCCGGCAGGCGGGCTGCCGTCATCGCCGCCAGGCCTCAGGCCGCAGTCCCTGCAGGAGAAGGGGATTGCCCAGCACCAAGGCCGCCAGCACGGGTGCGTTGAGCACACCCGTCGCGAAAAAAAGCTGGGGAATGGTGAGTCCCCGCGACAGCAGGACCATGGCCCACAGGGCCGCTCCCACCATGAACAGGGCATTGAGAAAGTTGGTGGTGCCCAGGATGCGGGCGCGCTCGTGCGCTGCCGTGCGGCTCTGGATCAGGCTGTAGAGCGGCACGATGTAAGCCCCTGCAAACAACCCCACCAGCACCGTGTCGGCCAGCACGTGCAGCCCGGACAGGCTGTGCAGGAACGCTGCGACGTCCCGGCTGCCGGTCACTGCCACCGTGCCCTGGGCCCGGGCCAGGTCGCATGCCGCCAGCGTCATGCCGGCGCCGCCCACCGGCACGCCGGCCCAGCGCCAGCGGCCATGGCCGCACAGGCCGCTCAGCAGCGAGCCACAGCCCACCGCCAGCGCCAGCGCCGTCCACAAAAGCGTGACCACGGTTTCCGTGCCGCCCAGGGTATCGCGGGTATAGGCCGGAAACTGGGTGAGAAACACGGAACCGAAACACCAGAACCAGGAATTGCCCAGCATGGCAGCCAGCAGCGTGCGGTCCGCAGCAGCGACCCGCAGCTGGCGCCAGGCTTCGCGCAAGGGGTTGCGGCTCAGGGCCAGCCCCGGCACAGGCGCCGGCGCCGGCGGAATGCCGCGGCTAAAGCCGTAGCCCGCGAGCGCCACCGCCAGCACCGCCGCAGCCACGGCGTCACGCCCCGGCGCGCCTGCGCCCATGAGGAGCCCCCCCAGGTTGGTGCCCAGCAGGATGGCGGCGAAAGTGCCCATTTCGATCCAGCCGTTGGCGAGCGACCATTGATGGTCGGGCAGATGCTGCGGCAGCAACGCAAACTTGATCGGACCGAAAAAGGTGGAATGGCAACCCAGCAGGAACACCACCGCCAGGATGGCGAGCGCCTGGTGCGCCAGCAGCGCCCAGGCACCCAACGCCATGAGCCCCACCTCCAGCAGCTTGATGAGGCGGGTCAGCCGGGCCTTGTCCCACTTGTCGGCACATTCGCCGGCCGTCACGGAAAACAGCAGAAAGGGCAGGATGAACACGGCCGCCACCGCGTTGACCATGAGCCCGGGCGAGAGGCCGGCCACGGACTGGCCGTCATAGGCCACCATCAGCATGAACGCGCTTTTGAACAGGTTGTCGTTGAAGGCGCCACAAAACTGGGTGGCGAAAAGGGGACCGAAAGTGCGCCGGAACAGCAGCCTCAACGGCACACCACCCGGGCAAACTTGCGCTTGCCCACCTGCAGGACGGCGGTGGTGCCCGCCTGCAGGTGCAGTCCCTTGTCTTCCACGCGCGCCCCGTCCAGGCGCACGCCAGCCGCCTCGATCATGCGCAGGGCTTCCGAGGTGCTGGCCGTCAGGCCCGACTGCTTGAGCACCTGGGCAATGGACAGACCCTCCGGCCCCACCGCCAGCTCCACTTGCGGGATGTCCTCGGGAATGGCGTTGCCGCGGAAACGCGCTTCGAAGTCAGCCAGCGCCGATTCGGCTGCCGCCGGCCCATGGAAGCGGGCCACGATTTCCTGCGCGAGCGCCACCTTGATGTCGCGCGGATTGCGCCCGCCTTCCACTTCCTGCCGCCACTGCCGGAGGGTGGCCAGCGGCTGGAAGGAGAGCAGTTCCAGGTAGCGCCACATGAGCTCGTCGGAAATGGACATGAGCTTGCCGAACTGGTCACGCGGGGCTTCGTCGATGGCAATGAAGTTGTTCATGGACTTCGACATCTTGTTGACGCCGTCCGTCCCTTCCAGCAAGGGCATGGTGAGAATGCACTGGGGTTTCTGACCGAAGTGCTTCTGCAGCTCGCGCCCCATGAGCAGGTTGAACTTCTGATCGGTGCCGCCCAGTTCCAGGTCGGCCTTGAGGGCAACGGAATCGTAACCCTGCACCAGGGGGTAGAGAAACTCGTGCAGGGCGATCGGCAGTTCGGCCTGGTAGCGCTTGGAGAAATCATCCCGCTCCAGCATGCGGGCCACGGTGTGGGTGGCCGCCAGCTTGATCATGCCGGCTGCGCCCAAAGGGTGCATCCAGGTGGAATTGAAGGCCACCGTGGTGCGTTCGGGGTCGAGGATCTTGAACACCTGGGCCTTGTAGGTGGCGGCATTGGCTTCGATCTGCTCGGGAGTCAGCGGCGGGCGCGTGGCATTGCGGCCGGTGGGGTCGCCAATCAGGCCGGTGAAGTCGCCGATGAGGAAAATCACCTCATGGCCCAGATCTTGCAGTGTCTTGAGCTTGTTGATGAGCACCGTATGTCCCAGGTGCAGGTCGGGCGCCGTGGGGTCGAAACCCGCCTTGACGCGCAGGGGTTTGCCGCTGCGCAGACGCTCGAGCAGCTCGGCCTCGGGCAGCACTTCGTCGGCGCCGCGCCGGATTTCCTGCAAAGCGGCTTCGAAGTTCATGTCGCGCTCCTGGGGCCCGCCACCGGACTTGCAATGCTTACACCTTGATATTTCATGGGAATTTGTGAGAAGCCATGGTTTCTGTTAGAATCGCCCGGATCATGAAGCACATCAAGTCATGCGCCCAGGCTTTGAATCGCTGGATTCTAGCGCAAAAACAAGCCACCCATGGTTCCGAATCCCGCCTGAGCGGGATGGTTGCCACCTTGCTGATGATGGTATTCGGCATGGCCACCGCTTTCGGCATCACCCCGGGAACGTCCACCCGCCAGGTGCCGGTGCTGCCCGTCATTGAAGACATCACGCAGCACCAGCTTACGCCGGCAGCCACCCCGGGAGTCTATACCCAGCAGGACACGGTCCACAGCGGCGACACGCTGGCTGCCCTGCTGTTCCGCATGGGCGTGGACGACCAGGCCGCCCTCGCGTTCATGCGCAAGGATCCCCTGGCACGCAACATTTTTGCGCAACTGTCCCCCGGCAAGCCCATCCGCGTGCAGCACCTGGCCAATGGCGACCTGGTAAGCCTGCGTTTTCCCCGCGGTGAAGACAAAACCCTGGTGGTGACGCGCGTCAACAACCAGTTCCAGTCCGCCGAAGAACATGTGGGCAGCCTGCACCGCGTGATCCAGGCCTCGGGCCGCATCCAGAGCTCGCTGTTTGCCGCGGCAGACAATGCTGGCATTCCCGACAGTGTCACGCGCCAGCTGAGCCGCCTGTTTTCCACGGACATCGATTTCCACAACGACCTGCGCGCCGGCGACACGTTTTCCGTGATCTATGAAGCGGCCCAGGATGACTTCGACCAAGTCAAGGCAGGACGCATCCTGGCTGCCGAATTCGTGAACAAGGGCGTGACCTTGCGCCGCGTGTTCTTTGACGGCCCTGACGGCGGCGATTACTACACCCCGGACGGACGGGGCACACGCGCCTCCTTCCTGCGTTCCCCCATCGAGTTTTCACGGGTCACCTCCGGTTTCACCACCGCCCGCTTCCACCCCATCCTGCACACCTGGCGCGCCCACAAGGGCATCGACCTGGCCGCACCCATGGGCACGCCCGTGGTGGCCGTGGCCAATGCCACGGTGCTTTTTGCCGGCTGGCGCAACGGTTATGGCAACGTGATTGAACTGCGCCACAGCAACAACATCAGCACGGTCTATGGACACCTTTCGGCATTCGCGCATGGCCTGCGCAAGGGCGAACATATCCGCCAGGGCGAAGTCATCGGCTATGTGGGCATGACCGGCTGGGCCACCGGACCGCACCTGCATTATGAGTTCAAGATTGCCGGTGTCCAGGTGGATCCCCAGGGACCGTCCGTGCCGCGCCATGCCACGGCCAGCCTGACCGGCCACAACAGAACCCAATTCCTGGCCGCCACGGCGCCCCTGGTCAAGGAACTCGACGATATTCGCGGCAACACGCTGGCCAAATTCGAGTAGCGCATGCGCGCTGAACATTATGTGGGACTGATGTCGGGAACCAGCCTGGACGGCATCGATGCCGTCACGGTCTCCTTCGAAGGGGACCGCCTGCGCGTAACCGGCCATGCCGAACACCCCTTTACCCCTGAACTTCGCCGCGAGCTGCTTGACCTCAACCAGTCAGGCGGTCAGGACGAACTGGAACGTGCCGCCGCCGCCGGCGTGGCCCTTGCCCGCTGCTATGCGGACGCCAGTCTTGCTGCCGTGGCTGCCGCCGGCCTCCAGCCTGCGGACATCACCGCCATCGGTTGCCACGGACAGACCGTGCGCCACCGGCCCGAGCGGGGTTACACCCTGCAGCTGGGCAACGGGGCCTGGCTGGCCGAACTGACGGGCATTCTGGTGGTGACGGATTTCCGCTCACGCGACCTGGCGGCCGGCGGGCAGGGCGCCCCCCTCGTGCCGGCATTTCATGAAGCCGTTTTCGCAACCCCCGACGCCCCGCGTGCCCTGCTCAACCTGGGCGGCATCAGCAACCTGACCCTGCTGCGCCCCGGCCAGCCGGCACGCGGCTACGACTGCGGGCCGGGCAATGTGCTCATGGACGGCTGGGCAGAACGTCACCTGGGGCAACCTTTCGACCGCGATGGCGCCTGGGCGCGCACGGGCCGCGTCGATCAAGCCTTACTGGAAACCCTGCTGGCCCATCCCCACTTTCACCGTCCCCCGCCCAAAAGCACGGGGCGCGACGAATTCCACCTGCAATGGCTGGAACGCCACGAACCCGTGCGACAGCTCCCCCCCCAGGACGTGCAAGCCACCTTGCTTGCGCTCACGGCACGGGCCGCCGCGGACTGCATTGCGGCGGAAGCGGACGGAGCCTCCCTGGAAATCTTCTGTTGCGGCGGAGGGGCGCGCAACGGCGCCCTGATGTCGGCCTTGCAGGATCTGCTCCCAGACCTGCCCGTGGCTTCCACGGACGTGCTGGGCCTGCCGGTGCAATGGGTGGAAGCCGCCGCCTTTGCCTGGCTTGCTCGCGAACTGCTGCAGGGACGCCACGCCAGCCGGCCGCACGTGACAGGGGCGCGCCACAGCGTACCGCTGGGCGCGATCTACCCGGCGTAACCCCGGGGGCACCTGTAGAGTTTAGAGGGCGCTGCCCGGACCGCGGTTGGCTGAGGCGCCGCGGATGAGGGTGCCGATGCCTTCGTCGGTCAGCACTTCCAGCAGCAGCGCATGGGACACGCGTCCATCGATGATGTGGGCGGTTTTGACGCCGTTCTGCACCGCATCGAGCGCACAATCCACCTTGGGCAGCATGCCGCCACTGATGGTGCCGTCGGCAATGAGTTCACGCACCCGGGCGCCATTGAGCCCGGTCAGGACCTGGCCTTGCTTGTCGAGCACTCCGGTGGTGTTGGTGAGCAGCAGCAGCTTTTCGGCCTGCAGTGTCACCGCCAGCTTGCCGGCCACCAGGTCGGCATTGATGTTGTAGGCCTCGCCCGCTTCTCCCACCCCCAGCGGGGCGATGACCGGAATGAAGCTCTGGTTGCACAGCAGGTTCACGATGCCCGGATCGATGCTCACCACTTCCCCCACCTGGCCGATGTCGATGGCTTCGTCGGAGGCGTCCGGCTTGCGCAGCATGAGCTTGCGCGCATGGATGAAGTTGCCGTCCTTGCCGGTAAGTCCCACGGCATTGCCGCCGGCCCGGTTGATGAGGGTGACGATGTCCTGGTTCACCAGCCCCCCCAGCACCATTTCCACCACATCGAGGGTTTCCTCGTCGGTCACCCGCATGCCCTGGATGAACTCGCTCTGCTTGCCCACACGCTTGAGCAGTTCGCCGATTTGGGGTCCACCGCCATGCACCACCACCGGGTTCATGCCCACCAGCTTGAGCAGCACCACGTCTCGCGCAAAACCTTCCTGCAGCGCCACATCGGTCATGGCATTGCCACCGTACTTGATGACAATGGTCTTGCCGTGGAAACGCTGGATGTAAGGCAGGGCTTCGATCAGTACGGCACTTTTCTGATCGGCGGAAATGGGGGCGGGGGTCATGTCAGGGAGCTCCGGAAATTTCGGCGCATTGTAAGGCAAATGTCACTCAAACCCAATACACCGTTCGGGTCATGAGGCGCGATGACCAGGCCATGGCCCATTTCACCGGGGCCGGAAACTCGGCTGCCCCCAGCTGCTGTGCAAGGGCCGCATGGCCGGCCTCGTCGGTTTTCATCTGTTCGATGACAGCCCGGGTACGCAGGTCCTGGGCTGGAATGTGAGCCAGATGTCCCGCCAGATGGGTTTCCACCTGGCGCTCGGTTTCCTTCAGAAACGCGAGGTTCCAGCGGTCGCCGGCCATGCCGGCCAGCACGCCCAGCGCGAGAGAGCCTGCGTACCAGAACGGATTAAGCCAGCTGGTGCGCCCGCCCAGTTCCGCAATGCGCTGCTCGCACCAGGCCAAGTGGTCTTCCTCTTCCTGGGCGGCGGCCTGCAGGGCTTCGCGGTTGGAAACGTCGCGGGCCGTGAGCGCCTGCCCCTGGTAAAGTGCCTGGGCACAGATCTCACCGGTATGGTTGATGCGCATGAGACGGCCCACGTGAACCTTTTCCGGCGCGGAGAGCGTCGTTTCGGTACAGGCTGCTGCAGGGCTGGGGCGGGCTGCCCGCGCAGGGGCCGCCACGGTGCGCAGGGCGCGGTCAAACTGGATGATGAATTGGTCAAGGGGATTCATGAGCAGGGAGCCTAGCGGGATTCACGGGGGAACACAATGAAGTCCGTGCGATCTTCATCATAAAAAAAGCCACCCCGAAGGGTGGCTTTTCAAGTGCTACGCACATCGTGTCAGGACAGGCCTGACGAACGATCAGAACTTCAGGCGGACACCAACGCCGAAGGTGTTGTAGTTGTCGCTGGCGCCGACGGCCATTTGGGCCGCGGTGGGTGCGTTGGCTCCACTCTTGTGGTCCAGCATCCAGGCTGCGTACAGGTTGGTGCGCTTGCTCAGGTTGTACTCCAGCATGGCGGAGTAGAACTGGTCGGTACCATCAGGCGCGGTGCCCCAAGCCGGGGTATCCACGTTGTAGTAGCCGATGGAGCCTTTCACTGCGGGAGTGAAGTTGTAGCTGCCGCCCACCCAGACCACGTTGATGTTCTTCTGGGCCGCACCCCAGGCAGAGTGGGTACCGATGGTGTAGGTGTAAATGGAGGTCAGGCCCAGGTCAGCCGCGTAATCGCTCGGCGCATCCAGTTCCATCCGTTCGTAACCGAGCTTCACGACCGAGTTGGTGGTGGGACGGTACTTCATGGCCACGAAGTAGGAGGTCACGTCCAGGAACTGCACGTTGACGGTCCCTGCAGTGGCTCCCGGGTTCAGGTTGGTGGTGTCCTTGGCATTCTGAACAGCGCCCTGGATACCAAACACGCTGTTTTCGTAACCCACGTTGAATTGGGCGTTGCTGCGGGCCGACACGGAACCGGCCATGCCACCCACGCCGTACAGGGCGTTGACGTTCATGCCGTTGCCGAAGTGCTTGCTGTACTTGACTGCGTTGTCCACACGGGAGTTGTCGGTTGCACCGCCACCACCGTACTGGCCCGAGAAGTTGATGGGTGAGAACATCTGGGCGTTGACGGCGTCATAGTCGCCGGCACCGATGATGTCGAGCTGCAGGCTGTACTGACGACCGAAGGAAATGGCGCCCAGGTCCGTGTTGGACAGGCCCACATAAGCCTTGCGGTTGAACATCTGGCCGTTCAGGGTCGTGTCCGCTGCCATTTGGGCATTGTTGGCATTGGATCCAAGGCCGGCGAGACCTGAACTGGCAATCATGCCGCTACCCAGGCTGAAAGCCTGTTCCAGCACAAAGAAAGCCTTGTTGCCGTTGCCCAGGTTTTCCGAGCCCTTGATACCCCAGAAAGTCTGGGATTCACCGCCGTTCATCATGCCGACTGCATTACCGGGTTTGGCATAGGTCGGAACACCGATAGGCACAGCACCGGTTACGAAATTGCCGTTGAAATCTCCCGCGTGGGTCAGATCAGCAATACCCACATCCAAAATCCCGTAGAGGCTGACATCCGCCTGGGCCACTCCGGCCACTGCGCTGAGGGCCGCCACTGCCAGTAGCGATTTTTTCATTGTGAACACTCCATGTGTGTGTTTGAACTTCATTCCTGCGATCGCTCGCCGAAATGCAGACGATCCAGAAGTCTCTTGATCGGACTTTCAGCAATGCTGGATTCAAGCCCCAGACTGCTTTGCTGCACCGCAAATGTTACACATTTCTTACAGCAAACAGGTTTCCACCTGATCCATTTTGGCGGCAATGGCACTTACCTGTACCTTTTTTGCAACAAAAAAGCCACCCCGAAGGGTGGCTGTAAATGGAGTGTTCAGTGAATCAGCTAGCAGAGACTCAGAACAGGTGACGCATCCCGATACCGTAGGTGTTGAAGTTGCTGACACCGGAAAGGACCTTGGAGCCGCCCTTGTTGTCGAACATGGCCGCTGCGTACAGGTTGGTGCGCTTGCTGATGGCGTATTCCAGCATGCCGGACACATAACGATCCGATCCTGAAGCTGCGAGCACGCTGCTTTGCAGCTCGGCGTCATAGTAGCCGATGGACCCTTTCACAGCCGGCGTGAAGTGGTAGTTGGCGCCAACCCAGTACACGTTGTAATCCTGCTCGGCTGCCTGGTACGACTTGGTGCCGATGTTGTAGGAGTAAATCTGCGTCATGGTTGCATCGCTGACGGGGTTGCTCGGCGCCTTGATCGCGTCGCGTTCGTAGCCTGCTTTCAGGCTGAATGCGCTGGTCACATCATATTTCGCTGTCAGCATGTAAGACTGCAGGTCAACATACAGGACATTGACGGTATTGGCTGCTGCATTGGCGGAAATGCTGGTGGTGTCCTTGGCGCTGATGCCTGCCAGCTGAATGCCCAGCGGGCCCGCTTCGTAACCCAAGTTAGCCTGGATGTTGCTGCGCGCATTGGAATTGCCGGCAATGCCGCCAAAGCTGTAGAGCAGGTTCAAGTTGACATTGCCGAACTTGTTCGCGTACTTGACTGCGTTGTCCACGCGGGCGTTGTCGGTCTCACCGCCACCGCCGTAGAAGCCGGAAAAGTTGATGGGGGAGAACATCTGGGCATTGACGGGGTCATAGCCGCCGATCATGTCCAGCATCAGGTTATTCATGCGGCCGAAAGTCAGGGAGCCCAGCTCCTTGTTGGCCAAACCCACTTGGGCTGCACGGCCGAAAAGCTGACCGTTCAGGCTGGTGTCAGCCACCATCTGGCCGTTGTTGGCGCCACCGGCAAGACCGGACGTGGCCAAGGTGCCGCTGGCCAGGTTGAAGCCGGATTCCAGCTTGAAGAAAGCCGAATTGCCGTTGCCCAGGTCTTCCGAACCCTTGATGCCCCAGCGGGTGGGAGACTCGCCGCCGTTCATCATGCCGGTGACGGTTTGGGTCGCGCCCTTCAGGCCGGTGGGAACAGCGCCGGTGACGAAATTGGGGCTGAAGCTGTATGCGTTGGTCAAGGTCGCAACGCCCACGTCGAGCACACCGTAAAGGTTCACGTCAGCGTGTGCGACGCCGGACACTGCGCCCAGCGCAGCCAGTGCAAACAGGGATTTTTTCATTCGTTTCGCTCCATGAATTATTGATGTCATTCCATCGGCGGCCGGGCCGTCCGACTGACCTTGGCGATACTAGGGAGCGAATGTGACAGTTTGGTTAAATGGCGATGACAGAACGCAGCCTGATGACGGCTGCGTCATTTTTGCAACACAAGATGGATGAATCAGGCAGAAAGAAACCGGATCAGGGCCGCGCTGCGTGCCAGGCGCACCTTACCAGGCGCCGCCGATGGCGCGGATGAGGCCGACGCTGGCTTCCACGCGCGCCGTGCGCACGTCCAGCTCCACGCGCTCCGTGCGCAGCTTGGCGTTTTCCGCGTCGATCACTTCAAGGTAGCTGACCACGCCTTCGCGATAGCGGTTGGTGGCAATGTCATACGTGTGGCGCGCTGCAGCCACGGCCGCGAGCTGGTGGGCATGCTGCTCACTCAGGTAATGCAGCTTCGCCAGATTGTCTTCCACTTCCTTGAAGGCGGTGAGCACGGTGTTGCGGTAAATGGCCGCCGCCTCGCCCGTTTGCGCCATGGCCTGCTTGACGGCCGCCTCACGCAACCCGGCATCGAAAATGTTGAAAAACGCCAGGGGGCCGAGTGTCCAGAAACTGTTGGGCGCCGTCAGCAGGGCGCCGTTGCCGGTGTTCTGGAAGCCGCCGATGGCACCCAGTGAAATTTCCGGAAAGAATGCGGCGCGCGCCACGCCGACGTTGGCGTTGGCTGCCACCACGCGCCGCTCGGCGGCCGCGATGTCCGGACGACGCTGCAGCACCTGGGACGGAATGGTGGCCGGAACCTCCGGGTACACCGAGGCCAGGGGCTGCGGCGCAATGGAAAACGCCGAGGGCGACTGGCCCAGCAGCGCCGCAATGGCGTGTTCGTAGAGCGCGCGCTGGGACATGGCCTTGAACTTGAGCGCTTCGGTTTCTTCCAGCAGCGTCTGGGAACGCGCCACATCGAGGCCGGACACGATGCCTTCATCGTGGCGGCGCTGCATCAGCTGGAGTTCGCTCTGATAGGCCTGGATGGAATCGGTATAGAGCTGGATCTGTGAATCAAGCCCCCGCAACTGGAAATAGTTGGCGGCCAGCTGTGCCTGCAGGCTGAGCCGCACGGATTCCACATCCTGGCGGCTGGCTTCGGCCAGGGCTTCAGCCGAGGTGACGGCGCTGCGGATGTGGCCCCACAAGTCGATTTCGTACAGCGAGCCCACGCCCAGCGCCGTGTTGCCGTAGACATTGGGCAGGCTGGGCCCGCGCAGGGGACGATTGACGGATTCGCGGTTGGTTTGCAGGTTGCCCACCGCGTCGATTTCCGGATACAAACGGGCATGCTGCTCGGAAAAGTACGCATTGGCTGCGTCGTAACGGGCCAGGGCAGCTGCCAGCTCAAAGCTGCCGGTCTCGAGCTGCTTTTCCATGCCGTCCAGCAACGGATCCCGGAACACGGTCCACCATGCTCCGCGGGAAGCCTGGTCCGCAGGGTGAGCCACATGCCAGGGCCCTTCCTCTTTGAACGCAGGAGCCATGGGCACATCCGGCCTGGAATAGTCAGGAATCAGCGAGCAGCCCGAAAGCAGCACGGCCGCAAGCGCTGCCGCACGGAGTCCCCTCATTTGCCTTTTCCTTCTGCGGCAGCCTTTGGTGCGGCTGAAGCCATCACGCGCACCAGGTCACCGTCCTCCAGGGAATCGGGCGGGCTGTCCACGATGCGGTCACCGGGTTCGAGCCCCGACAGCACTTCCACTTCGGAACCGAAATCACGACCCACCACCACTTTCTTGAGCTTGACGTGGTTGTCAGACTGAAGCAGGGCCAGGTGCACGCCTTCCGTACGCAGGATGAGGGCGCTGGCAGGCACGCGCTGGATGGAGGCGTTTTGCGGCAACTCAAACTTCACTTCGGCGTAACTGCCGGGTGTGAGCAACCCCTGTTTGTTGTCCACAGACAATTCAACCAGCAGGGTGCCGGAATTGCCGCTGATGGAACCTGAAGTGCGCACCAGCTTGGCCTTGAAATCCATGCCGGGATGTTCCGGTACGGTCAGGGTTGCCAGCATGCCCACCTGGATCTGTCGGGTGTAATACTGGGGCACTGGCACGTACAGGCGCAGCGGATCGAGCGTGGCCACGTTGAACAGCTCGGTGCCGCTGCCGGCGCTGATGAGCGCACCCACATCGGTCTTGCGCGCCGTGATCACGCCGTTGAAAGGGGCCACCACGCGCTTGAAGTTTTCGAAGGCCTCGATGCGCTGCACGTTGGCACGAGCGGCATCGACCGCTGCCTTGCGGGCCGCGAGATCGGCCACCTTCTGGTCGGTATCCTGCTTGGATACGGAGTCCGTGGCAAGCAGGTGGAGCCAGCGCTTGGCCGTGACTTCAGCCAGTTGCTGGTTGGCGACGGCACTGGCAAGGTCAGCCTTGGCCTGGTCGAGTTGGTGATCCAGTTCCGGGGTATCGATTTCTGCCAGCAACTCCCCTGCTTTCACATGCGCGCCGATGTCGTGGTACCAGCGCAGCAGGTAGCCGTCCACCCGGGCCAGGATGGGGGCATCGATGTAGGGCTGCAGGCTTCCGGGCAGGATGAGCGTGCGTATGGCCTTGCCGTGGTGCGGCGAAATCACGCTCACGGCGGGAATGGCCTGCTGCTGCGTCCAGGTGTTGGTTTCATGGCTTTCGCGGTAACGGGTGAACAATCCCCAGGCCACGATGATCAGCGCCAGGGCCAGGGCGATCACGCCGGCGCGCTTCAGCCGCGCCTTCACTTCCGGCGTCAATCCTTCATTCAGCTCCGGCTCATGTTGCATGCGGCTCTCCTGTGGCGTCGAGGTCTTCCCCTTCATGATGGGAATGAAATTTGTCCTTGGCGTGCACCAGGCTGAAAACCACGGGCACGAAAATCAGGGTACTGAGGGTGGCGATGGTCAGCCCGCCAATCACGGCACGTCCCAGCGGCGCGTTCTGCTCACCGCCGTCGCCCAGGCCCAGCGCCATGGGCAGCATGCCGATGATCATGGCCAGCGCCGTCATCAACACCGGGCGGAAACGGGTGAAGCCCGCCTCCACCGCGGCCTTGGCGGAATCGTGCGTGATGTGCAGGCGCTCGCGCGCAAAGCTCACTACCAGAATGCTGTTGGCGGTGGCCACGCCCATGCACATGATGGCCCCCGTCAGCGCCGGCACCGACAAAGTGGTGTGCGTCATGAACAGCATCCAGATGATGCCGGCCAAGGCGGAAGGCAGCGCCGTGATGATCACGAACGGGTCAAGCCAGGACTGGAAGTTCACCACGATCAGCAGATAGATGAGCAGGATCGACGCCACCAACCCGAGCAGCAACCCGGTGAAGGATTTCTCCATGATGGGCACCTGACCCAGGACCTGGACCGTGGCGCCCTTGGGAATTTCAGAACGGTGCTTCTCAACCAGCTGGTGTATGTCGTTGGCCACGGAACCCAGGTCCACTCCCTGGATCGCCGCATAAATGTCAAAGGAAGGCTGGATGGCGTAGTGGGTGACCACCGCTTCAGTCACGTCACGGGTGATGGTGGCCAATCCGCCCAGCACCTGCATGCGCTGCAGGTCGCGCGCGGTACCGGCCTGGCCCACGGAAGAGAGCGGTTTCGCATTCTTGACCGTGATGGGCACGTTTTCCAGGGCAGACAGGCTGTCAATGCGGTACTGCGGGGTCTGCACCACGATCGGATAGGACACGCCGTTGCGCGGATTGAGCCAGAAAGTGGGCGCAATCTGGAAACTTCCGGAGAGCGTGGCCATCAGGTTGCTCGACACGTCGCGTTCCGTCACGCCCAGCGTCTGGGCCCGCGTGCGGTCCACATCCACATCAAACTGGGGATAGTTGGCCGACTGCTGGATGCGGGCGTCGGCAATGCCGTTGATGTGCTGGACCCGCCGCAGCATCCTGCCGATATAGGCCAGGTTGGCGTCATGATTGGGTCCCTTGATCTGGAGATCGATGGGGGCCGGCGCGCCAAAGTTGAGAATCTGGCTCACGATGTCTGCCGGCAGGAAGGCAAAGGAAGTGCCGGGAAATTTTTCCGGCAGGACCGTGCGCAGCCGCTTGATGAGGCCGGCCGTGGGGCTGTGGTTTTCGTTCAGGGAAATCAGGATGTCGCCATCTTCCGGACCGATGGTTCCCGTGTTGCTGTAGGCGGTATTGATGCCGCTCACGGTCAGGCCGATGTTGTCCACGATGTTGTCCAGCTGGTCGCGGGGAATTTCCTGGCGGATGACCTCCTCGATCTTGTCGAACAGGCTGGCTGTCTCCTCCACCCGCGTACCCACCTGGGCGCGGACGTGCATCTTGATCTGTCCGGAGTCCAGGTCGGGGAAGAAATTGCGCCCCAGGAACGGCAGCAGGGCAAAGGACGACAGCACGACCGCCATGAACGCGGGGATGAACACCTTGCGCCGGTTTACGGCCGCCTGCAACAGCCGGGCGTAGCCATGACGTACCTGGGAAAAGCGCGCTTCGAAACCGCGCTGAAAGGCTGCCAGAGCGTATTTGATCTGGTGCGGAAAAGGCTTTTTGCGGTGGGTGGGGTCCATCACCCACTGATCGTGCAGCGAGGCATGAGGGGCTTCGCTGTGCGCCTTGAGCAGGAAATTGGCTACCGTCGGCACAAACGTCTGCGACAGGATGAAGGACGCGATCATGGCAAACACCACGGCTTCCGCCATGGGCACAAACAGGTAGCGCGATACGCCGGTCAGGAAAAACATCGGAATGAACACGATGCAGATGCTGAACGTGGACACGAAAGCCGGCTGCACGATCTGGCTCGCGCCATCAATGATGGCGGTACGTACGTCCTTGCCGAATTCCAGGTGGTGGTTGATGTTTTCGATCATCACCGTGGCATCGTCCACCAGAATACCCACGGCCAGCGCGAGGCCACCCAGGGTCATGACATTCATGGTTTCGCCCAGGGCCGACAGGCAGGCGATGGAAAAGAGAATCGCCAGGGGGATGGAAGCCGCGATGATGAGGGTGGAACGCCAGCTTCCCAGGAACAGCAGGATCATGAGGCTGGTGAGCAGGGCTGCGATGACAGCTTCACGCACCACCCCGGAAATGGCCGCCTTCACGAAAATCGACTGGTCGGCCAGCGGACTGAGCTTGAGGTCAGAGGGCAAGGTTTCCTTGAGCAGGGGCAGCTTGCCGCGCACGCCGGAAATGATGTCCAGGGTGGATGCCGACCCGTTCTTGAGCACGGTCAACAGCACCGCACGACGGCCATCCACGCGCACGATATTGATTTGCGGCGGGTAGCCGTCGCGAACGTGCGCCACATCGCGCAGGAAAATGGTGCTGGTACCTGCCTGCTTGATGGGGGAATGGTTGGTGATGGTCTTGACAGGGATGTTGTTGAGAACCTCAAACTCGTCCGGGCTGTCGTTGATCTTGATGTTGTACTCGAATTTCCCGATCTTTTCGGTTCCAGCCGGAATGATCAGGTTCTGGGCCGCCAGCGCATCGCTCACGTCCGTTGGGGACACGCCCTTGGACTGCATGGCCTGGGGATCCAGATCGATCTGGATCTGCCGCACCTTGCCGCCATAAGGGGAAGTCATGGCGCTGCCGGGCACGGTGGCGAGCTGCGGACGGATGAAGTTCTGCCCCCAGTCGAACAGCTTCTGCTCAGGGATGGTGGGGCTCGACAAGGCGATCTGCAGGATCGGCACGGTGGCCGCGTTGTAGTTGAGGATCAGCGGCGGCGTGATGCCGGGTGGCATGAACTTCAGGATGGTCTGGGAAATGGAAGTCACCTGGGCCGTGGCCGTACGGATGTCCACGGTGGGCTGGAAGAAGATCTTGACGATGCCGTAGCCCGGCAGGGACGTGGACTCGATGTGCTCGATGTCGTTGACGGTGGATGTCAGGTAACGTTCGTAGGCATACAGGACGCGGCCTGACATGTCTTCCGGCGAGAGCCCGGCATAGGTCCAGACGGCGCTGATGACCGGGATGCGGATGTCCGGGAAAATGTCCGTGGGCGTGCGCAGGATGGAAAACACCCCGGCCAGCAGAATCAGCAGCGCGAACACGATGAACGTGTACGCGCGGCTCAGTGCCAGCTTGACGACCCAAGACATCATAACGGTTATCCCTATCTTAACAACGCGCCGGGGGTACCCCCGGCCAAACCGCAGATTCTGCCATCATCCGGGCCCCCTGCTGTAACCAATTGTAGTGGCAACAGCCCGCAGGGCAGCAGGAAAACGCCTCAGGATCCGAACAGGGCTTCCAGCGCTTCCCCTGGATCCCGGGCCCGCATGAACGTTTCACCCACCAGGAAGGCGTGCACACCCCGGGCGCGCATGGCAGCGACATCTTCGCGGGTAGCGATGCCGCTTTCAGTGATCGGCAGACGTCCCGCCGGCACCTGGGCCGACAACGTCCAGGTGGTTTCCAGGCGGGTTTCGAAGGTGCGCAGGTTGCGGTTGTTGATGCCCACCAGGGGGGTGTCGAGCCGGAGCGCGCGCTGCAGCTCTTCGCCGTCATGCACTTCCACCAGAACCGCCAGGCCCAGCCCTTGCGCCAGGGCGGCCAGCGCTTCCAGGTCCGGCTGCGCCAGGGCGGCCACGATGAGCAGGATCGCGTCTGCCCCCATGGCGCGGGACTCGTACACCTGGTAGGGGTCCACGATGAAATCCTTGCGCAGCACCGGCAGGGCGCAGGCGGCACGTGCCTGCTGCAGGAATTCCGGGGCGCCCTGGAAGTAGTCGCGGTCGGTCAGCACGGACAGGCAGGCGGCCCCATGGCGTTCGTAGCTGGCGGCAATCGCGTCGGGATGAAAGTCCTCACGCAGGATACCCTTGCTGGGACTCGCCTTCTTGATTTCGGCGATGACCGCCGCCCGGCCGCTGGCCACCCGGGAGCGCAGCGCCCCTTCGAAATCACGCGCGGGCGGGGCTTTTCCTGCGGCCTCACGGAGCGCTGCGAGCGGCACGCGGCGCGAGGCTGCCGCCACTTCCTGCGCCTTGGTGGCCAGGATTCGGTCCAGCACCGTACTCATGACTGGCTCCAGGCCACCAGCGCATCCAGCCGTTCCCGCGCCTGCCCGGCGGCAATGACCTGGCGGGCCCGGGCAATGCCTTCGCGCAGGTCCGGGGCCAGCCCTGCCACGTAGATCGCCGCTCCGGCATTGAGTACCACGATTTCGAGCGCCGGCCCGGGCCGGTTGTCCAGGACCATTTCCAGCAGTTCGCGCGATTCCTGGGCGTTTTTCACCAGGATGCTGTTGAGGGGCACCGGATGGATGCCGAACTCGGCAGGGTCGAGCAGGTATTCGCGCACCGTGCCGTCCTTGAGCTCCGCCACGTGGGTGGGTCCGGAAAGGGTGATTTCATCCAGTCCGTCGCTGCCATGCACCACCAGGGCATGGCGGCTGCCCAGCCGGTGCAGCACGCCGGCCAGGGTGCCTGTCAGGTGAGGGCTGAACACGCCCAGCAGCTGGTTGGGGGCCCCGGCCGGATTGGTGAGGGGCCCCAGCAGGTTGAACAGGGTGCGCACACCCAGTTCACGGCGAACCAAGGCCGAATGCCGCATGGCCGTATGGTGGGTGGGGGCGAACATGAACCCCAGGCGGCATTCGCGCAGGGAACGGGCCACCGCCTCGGGCGTGGCCTGGGTGACCGGAATGCCCAGCGCTTCCAGCACGTCGGCACTGCCGGTGGTGGAAGAGACGGAACGCCCGCCATGCTTGGCCACATGGGCGCCGGCAGCCGCAGCCACGAATGCCGCGGTGGTGGAAATGTTGAAGGTGTGCATGCCGTCGCCGCCGGTACCGCAGGTATCCACCACGTGTTCCAGTCCCGTGGCGTCCACCCCGGCCGACAAGCCGCGCATCACTTCGGCTGCCGCTGCCAGTTCCGTCACCGTTTCCCCCTTGGCGCGCAGGGCGACGATGATGCCGGCCGTCTGCACCGGGGTCGTCTCGCCCGTCATGATGCCGGTCATGACGGACAGCATCTGCTCGCGCGTCAGGTCGTTGCGGGCCAGCAGGGCGTTGAGCGCATCCCTGGGGGTCACGGAGCCACTTCCCGGATTTCGAAATCGTGGGTGATCAGGGCCGTCTTGCCCAGCATGATGCTGGCCGAACAGTATTTCTCGGCAGACAGGCTGAGGGCACGCTCAACCAGTTCGGGCTTCAGGTTGCGGCCGGAGACGATGAAATGCAGGTGGATTTTGGTGAACACTTTGGGGTCGGTTTCGGCGCGCTCGGCTTCCAGCTCCACCACGCAGTCGGTCACGTCGGCCCGGGAGCGCTTGAGAATCAGCACCACGTCAAAGGCGGTACAGCCCCCCGCCCCCATCAGGACAGCCTCCATCGGACGCACGCCCAGATTTCGCCCCCCCGCTTCGGGCGCCCCATCCATGAGAAAGGTGTGGCCGCTTCCGCTTTCCCCGAGGAAACTCATGCCCTCGACCCATTTGACGCGCGCTTTCATGACCGCCTGTTCTCCTGCCCGTGTAATCTGAGGGATTATAGCGGCCCCGTCCGCCGATTTGAAATGCGGATTGACAATGGCGGCACCCGCCAGCTACAATTGCCGGCTCATTTCACTAAAGACCGATGCTGTCATGAAAACCTTTTCAGCCAAGGCGCAAGACGTTCAACGCGAGTGGTATGTGGTCGATGCCACGGACCGCGTGCTCGGGCGCCTCGCCAGCCAGATTGCGCTTCGCC
>JAGWIW010000116.1 GCA_028866015.1 Betaproteobacteria bacterium | reverse complement strand
CCGCCATCAGGCCCAGGCCGATCTTGGCCCAGGGCGCCGAGACCAGGACGGTGCCCGCTATGGCTGCGAAAAACAGGGCAAAGTCGAAGGCGAGCAGCAGCAGGGGCAGCACCGTGCTCTTGCCGCACAGGGGCAGCAGCCAGGTGCGAACGGTCTTGCGGCCCGGAAACGGGGCATCCGGGGCGATGACAGGAATGTTGCCGGTGTCGATGGCAGAAGTTTGCGTCGTCGTCATTGATTCAGTCGTTTTGAGTACAGTTGCAGTTGCGGTTGTCGATGCAACCTTTAACGGGATCCAAAGTGCCGCCATTCTAACTCAATCGGCTAAAATGCGTTTCCCGTTTCCGGCAGGTGCCCATGCCTTTTTTTGCCCCCCTCAACCCCCCCGTTGCCGCCTGGCCCGGACAGCGCGTCTGGATTGTGGGCGCTTCCAGCGGCATCGGCGCGGAAACCGCGCGGCTGCTGGCCCGGCGCGGGGCGCGGCTGGCCCTGTCAGGGCGCCGGGCGGAAACGCTGGACGCCCTGGCTTCCGAACTGGCCACCGCCACCGGCAGCGAAGTCCGCTCCCTGCCCTGCGACATCACGGACGCCCAGGCGGTGGCCGCCGGGGCGCGCACCCTGTGCGAGGCCTGGGGGGACATCGACCTGGTGCTGGTGGCCGCAGGCATCTACGACGCCCTGCGACCGCAGGAGTTCCATGAGGGCGACCTCCCGGCCGTGCGCCACACGCTGGACACCAACCTGCTGGGCGCCTACCACGTGCTGGCCGCCGTCCTGCCCGGGTTCAGGCACCGGGGTCGCGGGCACCTGGCTTTTGTGAGCAGTGTGGCAGGCTACAACGGGCTGCCGCAAGCGCTGGCCTACGCCCCCAGCAAGGCCGCACTCAACAACCTGTGCGAAGGGCTGTACCTGGAGCTGCAGCCACTGGGCATTGCCGTCACCCGCATCTGCCCCGGGTTCGTGGACACCCCCCTGATCGCCGGCGGCCATTTCCCCACGCCGGCGCTGCAAACGCCGCAGGCGGCAGCCCGCGCCATCGTGCTTGGCCTGGAGCGCGGCGATTTCGAAATCCACTTCCCCCGGTACTTCACCAGCCTCCTCAAGGTGCTGCAATGGCTGCCGCGCCGCCTCTATTTCTTCCTGCTGCGCCAAGTCACCCGCCCCTGAAACCCGCACCAGCGCTCGGGGATTGACGCCCCCTACAAAAAGGGCTACTTTTGGACAACAACCACAACATATTGTGGTTTCATGACAAAAACTCCTAAAACGATAACCACACCAGGGGACACATGCTTACCGCCGTCAAACCCACCCAAGAAAACGCCCAGGAAGTGGCCATGCAACCGGTCTCGCTCGACATCTGGGACAAAAAATACCGCCTCAAGAACAAGCAGGGACAGCCCATCGACGTGGAAATCGACGACACCTACAAGCGGGTGGCGAAGGCCCTGTCCGATACCGAAGCCACGCCCGAGCTGCGCGCCTACTGGAACGAACGTTTCCTGTGGGCCCTGCGCCGCGGCGCCATTCCGGCCGGCCGCATCACCTCCAACGCCGGCGCCCTGGAGCACAAACCCGCCACCAGCACCATCAACTGCACCGTCTCCGGCACCATCGAAGACAGCATGAACGGCATCCTGGAGAAAGTGCACGAAGCCGGGCTCACCCTCAAGGCCGGCTGCGGCATCGGCTACGAGTTTTCCTCGCTGCGTCCGCGCGGCGCCTTCGTGGCCGGTGCCGGCGCCTACACCTCGGGCCCGCTGTCCTTCATGGACATCTACGACAAGATGTGTTTCACCGTCTCTTCCGCCGGCGGACGGCGCGGCGCACAGATGGCCACCTTCGACATTTCCCACCCGGACGTGGTGGACTTCATCCGCGCCAAGCGCGAAGCCGGGCGCCTGCGCCAGTTCAACCTGTCCTGCCTCATCACCGCGGAATTCATGGAAGCGGTCAAGGCCGACGGCGACTGGAAGCTCGCATTCCCCATCACCCAGGCCGAAGCCGACACGGACGGCGTCAACCCGTTCCTGTCTGCCGACATCGTCTGGCGCGAATGGCCCGTCAAGGGCAAATACGTCACGCGCGACGACGGCCGCGTGGCCTGCCGAGTGTACAAGACGCTCAAGGCGCGCCGCCTGTGGGACGTCATCATGTCCTCCACCTACGACTACGCCGAACCCGGGTTCATCCTGATCGACCGCGTCAACGAAATGAACAACAACTGGTGGTGCGAAAACATCCGCGCCACCAATCCCTG
>JAGWIW010000115.1 GCA_028866015.1 Betaproteobacteria bacterium | reverse complement strand
ATGCCCGGGCGCAGATCCTCGGAAATGCGGCGGATGGAATCCACCGTGTGCCCCACCAGGTCATTCATGGCGCGCAGCTTGCGATGGACCGCCCTGTCCTCGGCGTTCACCGCTTCACCCAGCCACTTGAGGTCGAAGCGCAGGGCCGTCATGCTCTGCCCCAGTTCGTCGTGCAGTTCGCGCGCAATGTGGGCCCGTTCGTTTTCGCGTGCCGCCTGCAGGAACATGGACAGATCCTGCAATTCCTGCTGCGCCCGCTCCCGCTGCTGGCTTTCGGCAATGAAGTCCAGGGTGAAGGCGATGTCGTCCATGAGGGAGCCGAGAAGATCGATCACGTCCCTGGCCACCATGTCCCGATGCATGAAATACAGGGTGAAAGCGCCGATGACCTGCCCGGCCTGCTTGAGGGGAAAAATGATGGACGAGTGATAGCCCCGGCGCATGGCCTCTTCCCGCCAGGGCGTCATGCGCGGGTCAGTGGCGATGTCTTCGCACGCCACATAGGCGCCGCTGCGGATCGCTTCCACGGTGGGCCCCTGCGGATCCTCCCGGTGCACATTGATCCTCACGAGATCGAGATACCCGTCCACGTGCCCATCCTGGGCAACCGGAACCACCAGCCCGGACTCCGGGTCGATCAGCCCGACCCACACCATGCGAAACAGGCCGGACGCCATGATGATGCGGCAAGCCGCTTCGAACAGCGCCTTGCGCTCCCGGATATGGATGTTGGCCGAGTTGATTTCGCTCAGCATTTTGTAGAGCAGGCTGACGCGCTCGATGGTCTGCTGGGAACGGATGCGCTCGGTGATGTCCTGGGCCACGCCGGTGGTGCCGATGAGGGTGCCGTTCTTGTCGAAGATGGGCGCCTTGAAGGTTTCCACCCAGCCCAGCCGGCCTTCCAGCAGGATGCATTGCTCCAGGCAGGATTTCTGCCGGCCCGTGGCGATCACTTCCGCATCGTCCGCCCGGTATTTTTCAGCCAGCTCGCGCGGCCAGATATCCAGGTCGGTTTTTCCCAGCACTTCCTGCAGCTGCGAACGTCCGGTGGTTTTGAAAAAGGTCTGGTTGACCGCCGCAAAGCGGCCTTCGCTGTCCTTGAGCCAGGTCAGGAAGGGCAGGTTGTCCAGCATGGCGTTGAGCTTGGCTTCGCTGCGGATGAGCTCCCGGTTCATTTCGCGCGCGGCCACGAGCACGCGCTCATGTCCCCGGGTCAGGAGGCGCGCCACGATCATCAGCAGCAGGCTGACGCCGATGCCGCCCAGGGCGATGTAATCCTGCCGGGCCTGGTCCCTGGGGGTTTCAAACCCGGGTAGCGAATGGGTGGCCACCGTCCACGTGCGGCCCGCGATATGCACTGTGGTGACGTTGCGGTAGCGAGCTTCTGCGGCCGGGTTTGCCCCGTGTTCCGAATCGTACAGGCGGACGCCGTCGGCCATGCTTTCGCCGTCGAATATTTCAAATGCCAGGTCCCGGGTCTGCCCACTCAGCAGGCCATCCATCAGATTGTCCATGCGAAACGGCGCATAAACCCAGCCGATGATGGCCGCCCGGCGCTGCGCCACGGTGTCCGTGGAGGCGCCGTGGCGGTACACCGGCAGGTACATGAGCACGCCGGATTGCTTGCGCACGTCATCGTCCAGCTCCATGAGCAGCCGCACCGACCCGGACAGGGCGATTTCTCCCGTGTCCCGGGCCCGCACCATGGCGGCGTGACGCACGCCCGTCCCCGAATCCCCCGCACGCGGCGCCACCTGGTCGGAATACATGTCGTACCCGTAGGCCAGCAGGTTTCGGCCGGCAAGAGGTTCCAGGTAAATGACCGAGGTATACAGCGGGCGCACCCCTTCGGGATGAATGCGAAAGCCCGGCAGCCCTTCCTTGCGGTTTTCCCGGTTGACGGCCAGGGCGTAGGACGATTTTCGTTCCGGGCTCAGGATCAGGGCATAGCCCAATCCCTGGATGCCGGGATAGTTGCCTTCCAGCTGCAGCTTGCCGACGTAGGTGTGGAATTGCCGGCGCGTCACTTCGTTGCCGAAAACGGCGAACAGCCCCTGGGTGCCGCGCAGCACCTCCTCGTAGGCTTTCATGCGCTGCCCGATGTCACGCAACACTTCGTGCACGCGCGCGTCGAAGGCTGCTTTCCGCTTGGACTGCTCCTCCTCCTGCGCACCTTTCCACAGCAGCAAGGTGGCCAGCAGGGAAACCAGCAGCACGGCCCAGGGCAGCGCGTCGCGGACGAGGCGCCAATGAAGGCGGGGGCGGGAGGAAACACTTCCTGCAGAC
>JAGWIW010000050.1 GCA_028866015.1 Betaproteobacteria bacterium | reverse complement strand
ACCCACTTGTTGGGGGCCCCGAAGATACTCTCGTATGTTCTTCATCTGACTGTTTCAAGCGCGGTACTTGTTTCAGTCTGGATGATTTGGCGGCGCTGCAAGGAGCCCATGCTGCGCAATGCCGCACTGGCTACCGGAACTTTGTTGATCAGCCCCTACATACTGATTTACGACCTGACCTGGCTCGCATTGCCGATTGCGTGGTTTGGACGGTATGCGATGGAGTGGGGTTGGCAGCGTGGAGAAAGGGAAGTGCTGATTGCTGCATGGTTTTTGCCTGCTGTGATGCTGATTTTGGCCCATTATGTCACGGTTCAAATTGCCCCATGGGTCATATTGCTGCTGCTGTATACCATTTGGCGCAGAGCCATCAATGGCCATTGCCAGCGGTGAATTAACAGACGTCTATTGGCTATCGCTCGGACGGCTCAGGGCTATTGCGCCTTTCGCTCTGATTTGTTTTTGGATTGCAGGCACTACCGTTCTTGGCATCGACAGCATGATGCGTTGGCTGGGCGGCATCCCGAAGGTCAGGGTCATGCATGTCGAGAGCCGATTGCTTCCTTTTCTGCCCTTCATCATTTTGCGCCACTCAGGCTTTGGCGTTCTGCTTTCAAGGCGTTGAAAAATGAGCTCATCCCAGGCAGGCGAACGCCATTGGCTGAGTTGGACCCGTATCAAGCACTATGCCCAGATCACGCTGTTCTTAAATATCCTGATAGGGTCTTCTGCAATGTTCTACTGGTGGATGACTTCAGAAACCAGGCCCCTCTTCATCACTTCGGATCTGGCTGTTTTCTGGATCGCAGGTGGGTTGGCCAGTTCAGGGCATGGGATTCTGGCTTACGATCCGGAACAGATCAGGAAAATCCTGGAGCTTCATGCGCCTTTGATTCAGGGCCGTTATGGATGGTTTTATCCACCAACATTCCTCTTGATTGTTGTTCCTATGGGCTATGTTTCCTACGGAGCCGCTTATCTGGGCTTCATGGTCGCATCTGTCATGGGTTATTGGCAGATCATGAAACGCCTGCTCCCGATGAGGTCGGCGCTGTGGTGCGTGGCAGCCTTTCCCGGGATCTGGATCAATCTGCTGACCGGACAAAATGGCTTGCTCACCGGGGCCATTGCCAGTGCAGCGCTTTTCTTTCTCCCAAAACGCCAGATGCTCGCTGGCGCGCTCATTGGTTTGCTGGCCATTAAACCTCATCTGGCTATGCTGTTTCCCCTGGCGCTGCTGGCCGTTGGAGCCTGGGAAGCCCTTGTTGTCGCAGCAATGACCGTAGGCATTTTTGCGATGCTCAGCGGAATGGTGCTGGGGTTCGATACCTGGAGTTACTGGCAGCACAGCTTGGGTTTGGCCCGTGCCATTATGGAAGGTGGCGGAACGGCAGTCATGATGCCTACAGCATTCTCCTTTTTAAGGATGCTGCATGCCCCATTGGCGGTGGCTTATGCGGGGCAATTCCTGGTTGCAGCAGGTGCCGCAGCCGCTGTCTGGATTGTCTGGCGTACCAAAGTCGTCTTTCCCGTGAAGGCGGCTGCCTTGATGACTGCTTCACTTCTGGCCACACCCTACCTGTTCGAATATGATCTGGCCTGGCTGGGGCCGGTTCTGGCCTGGATTGCTCCCGTGGCGTACCGGAACGCGAGGTATCGGTACGAACGGGAGTTGCTGCTTGCAGCCTGGTGGCTGCCCATAGCGACCATACTGATCGCCCGCATGATCCATGTCCAGATAGGACCATGGTTTTTGGGGGCATTGCTGTGGATGATCGTTCGTCACGCACAGGAGCCCGAAACTCCATAATGAAAAAACATTGGCTAAATCCTGCGCGCGTCCGCCTGTACAGTGCGGTAATGCTGGGCGTGTTTGTGTCCATCGGCTTCGGTTTGGTGTGGTACTCGAACCTGGTGGACCCCAGTGGTTACACCATCATTTCCGATCTGACCGTGTTCTGGACTGCTGCTCAGATGGGCCTTACCGGCCATGCTGCCCAGGCATATTCCGTCACAGACCTGCGAGAAAGCGTGCTGGCGATTTTTCCAAACGTCCAGGGTAATTTTGGATGGTTTTATCCGCCGTCCTTTTATTTATGCATTTTGCCGTTGGGGTACCTGCAATACGTCCCTGCCTATTTTGCATTCATGGTGCCAACCTTAATGTTTTATGTGTTTGTCATCAGAAGCATTATCTGGAACCGCGAAGCAGGATGGGCTTTGGTTTCCTTTTCGGGGATATGGATCAACCTGCTTCGGGGGCAAAACGGATTCCTGACTGCAGGTCTTGCGGGTGCGGGGCTTAAGCTTCTTGACCGGCATCCGATCCTCTCAGGACTAGTGATCGGTCTGACCACGATCAAACCCCATCTGGCCATCCTGTTTCCTGTGGCCCTGGTAGCGGCTAGGGCCTGGGACACGTTGTTGGCTGCCGCATTTTCTGCGGGCCTTATACTGGCTGGCGGCGTGCTTTTTCTTGGAACGGACACCTGGTTCGGCTGGCTTCACAGCCTGGCTGTAGCCAGGCACTTTGCAGAGCAAAATGGCCCTTCCTACTGGATTCACATGCCCACTTTCTTTGCTTTTTTCCGCCTGCTGCATGTCCCGGTGGAATGGGCTTATGCCGCTCATGGAACGGTTGCGAGCCTTGCCTGCCTGTCTGTATGGAAATCCTGGCGCAGCAAAGCGGAAACGGCGTTGCGTGCTGCGATCCTGGTCACAGCAACCTTGCTGATCAGTCCCTACCTGTTGGAATATGATTTGACCTGGCTGGCCCTGCCGGCGGCCTGGATGGCATTGCTTGCCCAGAAGCAGGGATGGGCCCGCGGCGAACGAGAAATGATGGTTCTGATGTGGCTGCTTCCCGTGCTCTGCAGCTTGGGTGCAAAATGGATTTCAATCCAGATAGGTCCCTGGGGTTTGCTGCTTCTCCTCTGGATGCTTTGGCGTAAAGTGCGCACAAGCCGCATGAACGCACCGATGCTGCACTGGTACTCTCGGTAAATTCAATATGTGGAAAGTTGGCTCAGCCATTCTCGTTTTTCTGTTGTATGCCTCAGCTCCTGTTGCGCTGGCAGACGGTAATGCAAATGACCCTCTGGCAGCAGCCGGGCAGGGAAAGGAGGTTCAGCAGCAGTATTCCCCGCTCATTGAAAGTCGCGCCCTCGCCGGTGACAGCAACGCCCAGCGGATTATGGGAGAAATATGGGACCAGGGGAGGGGGGTTCCGATAAACCACGCCAAAGCCTTTTTATGGTTTCAACGATCGGCCATGGCTGGAAATTCTGTCGCTGCATTCAAGCTCGGGGAAATGTATGACACCGGTGAGGGGGTTTCAGCCAATGCGGTGCAATCGCAAATCTGGTACCGCAAGGCGGCCGATCAAGGGTATGCGCCGGCACAACGGGAGCTTGGTTACCTCTATGAGCAAGGCCGAAAGGGTTTGCCTTTGGATCCAACGCAAGCCGCCTTCTGGTTTGAAAAGGCGGCTTCTCACGATGATGCTGATGCCCAGTATGAAATGGGTTTAATTTATGAGAATGGCAAAGGGCGGCCAAAGAACCCCTCTCTGGCGCTTTACTGGTATCTGAAAGCGGCTGGCCAGGGCCTTGCAAGGGCTCAGAACAATGCGGGCAGGCTATACCACCATGGTTTGGGTACGGCTCAAAACTATGCCGAGGCCCGACACTGGTATCAGGAGGCTGCAAAGCAGGGTTTCGCCCTTTCCCAGTCCGGCCTTGGGGTGTTATATGAATACGGTCTGGGTGTGCCGCAAGACTACACGCTGGCCGTTTCCTGGTATCTCAAGTCGGCTGAACAGGGAAATGAGTTAGGCGAGTATCAACTGGGGCTGATGTATGAGAAAGGTCTGGGTATCCCGCAAAATGATGCCGAAGCGGCCGTATGGTTCACGAAAGCCTCAAAGAAAGGCTATGCTCCTGCCCAGGCGCTTCTGGCGCAGCTTTTTTCCCGTGGGCTCGGTGTTCCCTTAGACCTCTCCCGTGCCATTTCACTGTATCGCCTGGCAGCAGCACAACAGAATCCGTTGGCTTTGAAGAATTTGGCCCTGTTCTACTACAAGGGACATGGCGTTCCAAAATCTGCCATCGTTGCCTATGCGCTTTTCAACCTGTCTGTGACCGCTGAAGGCGGTCAGGACAGTGATGCATCCAGAATGCGTGAGGAGGTTGCAAAGGAACTCACGCCAAAGGAACTGAATGCGGCAGAATCCTTGTCACAGCAACTACTTTCACCGCATGAATTTCAGTCCACTCTCGACCGCTTCACAGCAGGCATTGCGCGCTAAAGCACGCTGACTGCCACTTCTTTATTGCATTTCCTTTACACGAGTACTCCCGCTATACAGGGAATTGGCGAGATTTTCCCTGTGTATTCAACCTTTTGTTTCGTTGACCAGCGAAAAGTCACGCTATACATTCGTTCTCAAGCAAACGATGCGAAAAAACATTGGTTGGAGGTACTCGTATGTCCAAAACACTCATTCCTCAGCATCCCGGAGAAGTGCTTCGGGACAGGATTTTGCCAATTCTGGGTTTGACGGTGACTCAGGCTGCTGTCCAGTTGGGCGTTACACGAGCAGCGCTGTCACGAGTGCTCAATGGCCGGGCTGCCATATCCCCTGAAATGGCCCTAAGACTCGAAAAGTGGCTGGAAAAGGTCAGGGGAACCCGTGCAGATCTCTGGGTGACCGAACAGGCTTCCTATGATTTGTGGCAGGCCCGCAGGAAATTCAAGGCAAAAGTGAAAGCTGCCAATTCGATGAAATTGGCCGCCTGAGCGGCGAATCGTTTCAGAAGCATCACGACAAAGAAAACCAATTCTAAATACTCTTCCCTGAAACTACAGGAGAAAAAAAATGGAACTCGTCTCTGATAGCCAGGCTGTGCTTGATTCCAAATACTCGCAGATTTCTGTGGAGTTCAACAAAAAGCACGGGGTGCTCTGGTCGCAATTGAACCAGGATGAAATCCCATGCTTTACCATGAAGCTTCTGAAGGAGGCGCAGCATCACCAGGATGCGATTGAAAACTCCGGAGGGCAGATCTGGGTTAATGGCGAGATGCACCAGATCCGCTATTCCGTGAACTCTTCCCTTAAGCCCGGAATTTTCAGTCTGGGGGGGCAGCTTTCCCTATTCCGTGATCTGATCAGGGCAAAGAATCGGGACGGGTTGATGCTCTACGGTACCGAATGCATCAACATGATGTTCCCACGTCTGAACCATTACTATTTGCCGATCACGACCATTGCATTGGTGCAGGGCAGCGCGCTGGGCGGCGGTTTTGAAGGGGCTCTGGCCAATGACGTCATTGTTGCGGAAAAGGGCAGCCAGATGGGTTTTCCTGAAATCCTGTTCAATCTTTTTCCGGGAATGGGTGCCTATAATTTGCTGAGCCGAAAAGTAGGCACTGCAATCGCAGAAAAGCTGATCTTAAGCGGCAAGATTTATGCGGCGGAAGAATTGCACGAAATGGGGGTGGTGGATGTCCTGGCAGAACCCGGTTTTGGAGTACAGGCCGTCTATGAATTCGTGGCAAAGCATGAACGTCATGGAAACGGGTACCGCGCCGTTCGCCAAGTGAGCCAGGCCTGCAATCCAGTCACTTACGAGGAACTGATGCAGGTGATCAGGATTTGGGTTGACGCAGCGCTTCGCCTCGAAGAACGGGATTTGAAAATCATGGACCGTTTCGTCAGGCAACAGGAAAAAACGTTTATGTCCAGCGAAGGCAAATCCCGGGAATACCTCATTGCGTAGATCGGGGGGAAACCAGGTCGCCGCCTGAATCGTGGAGGTATTCCGTCAGGGCCTTCTGCGTGGTCTTGAATAGTTCATGCGCAGTCTGATAGAAGCTGTCAGCTTGTTTTGCAAGTGCCGTTTCGTCTTGCGCCATGATGTCCCGGCACAGCAAATGTAGACTTTCCGCGCCGATGTTGCCTGCACTGCCTTTGACGGTATGCGCCAGTTCCTTGAAGGTCCGGAAGTCATTTTCGGACAATGCAACGCGCATGGTTTCAAGGGTTTTTTCTGTTTCCGAAATAAATCCATGAATGACGATGGTCATGAAATCTTCCTGGCCTTCGCCCAGCAGTTCCAGGTGCTTCAGGGACGACATTTTGAGCAATTGGGGTTGATGCGGTTGCTCTGAAGCGGAGCCCAATGAGGGGTTTTCGATGAAGTCCGTTGCCTGCTCTCTGGATACTGTGGATGTCAGTTGGTTTACTGCTTCCAGCAAGGTCGCTGCTTCCACCGGTTTGCTCATGTAGGTGTCCGCGCCGGCGATCTGGCATTCCCTCATGGCTTCCGTGGTTGCATTGGCAGTCAAAATGATCACGGGCGTGTGAATCAGGGAAGTTGCCCGGTGGATTTTCAGCACTTCCAGGCCGCCCATGATGGGCATGTTCATGTCCAGAATGATGAGGTCGAAGCGCTTTGCTTCCAGCTTGTCGAGGGCTTCTTCCCCGTTTTCTGCCAAATCAACCTTGTGGCCGCCGTATTCAAGGATTTTTGAGATGATTTTCCGGCTCGTGCCATTGTCTTCGGCAAGCAGGATGGATACCCCCACTTTTTCGATGGAGCTTCGCTGGTAATACTCCTTGAACGAAATGACGCCCTGATGCGGTTGAGGCGCCATGATGGAATGCAATCCATTGAAAAGCAGCGTTTTGTCCACGGGAATGCTGAGCGAGCAGGCATATCCCATTTCCAGAAATTCTTCATCACGTGAATGGTCATTAGCCAACATGATGATGGGGAGGTCGCGCGAGGTGCAGGCCGACTGGGCTTTTTGCAGAAAGTCTCGGGCATCGACGCCCAGGTTTTGCGGACTGCACAATACAACAGTGGTTTTGTGCTTCGAAGCAGGAATCTGTTTGAGAAGCTCCAGGAAGGAAGGAAGCGCGATATCGTGCTGATACTGAACACCCCAGGACTTCAGATAGCCACCAATGGCATCTCGATCCTTGAGTTTGAGTCCCACGGTGATGATGCTCAGGTCATCCATGATTTTGGACGTGACCGTGGCCATGGATTCGGCCTGTTTCTCGAAAGGCAGCTCAAACCAGAAAACGCTGCCCACATCCAGTTCGCTCTGCAATCCCATGGCCCCCCCCATCAGGTGTACCAATTGTTGGGAGATGGTGGTACCAAGGCCGCTGCCGCCGTATTGGCGGGAAATGTCTGTGCTGGCTTGGGTGAAGCTGTCAAAGATTGTCTTTTGCGCATCCGGGGCGATGCCAATGCCTGTGTCGATGACTTCAAAGCGGATGCGAGCCACTTGTTCATCCTGCTCCACGGTCCTGATGCGCAACTCGACGCTGCCTGCGTCGGTGAATTTAAGCGCGTTGCCTACCAGATTGATGATGACCTGCCTCAGGTGCAACGTATCACCTCTCAGCAGATAACAGGTATCCGGGCTGAATCGGACATTGAGGCGAAGTCCCTTGAGCCGTGCCTGAGACCTGAACATGTCCAGCGTGCCCCTGATCAGCTGGTGCAAATCAAAATCCTGCCTTTCACTGACGAGCTTCCCGCTTTCGATCTTTGAAAAATCGAGCACGTTCTCGATCAATTGAAGCAAGGTTTGCGCTGAAATTTTCAGGGTGCTGACCAGGTCAAACTGTTCTCCGTTGAGGGGGGTGGTTGTGAGCAAGTCGCAGGTTCCGATGACTCCGTTCAACGGGGTGCGCATTTCATGGCTCATGTGGGCCAGGAATTTACTTTTTGCCTGGTTGGCTTCCTTTGCGTTTTGCATGGCCGCATTAAGCTGCTTGAGAAGCTTCAGCAGATAGAGCGGAATCAGGGTCAGGGTCAGCAGCAGGCCGATTGCCAGGTAGGGCTGGGAATTCCAGAAGGGGTTGAAGGTGATGACCAGGGTAAACCCAAGCAGGCTTAGTATATAAGATGCGAAAAGCGTTGGAATCCCGTAGCGGATCCCGTTGCCAACGATCAGCCACAGATAGACGCCAAACAGCAGGAACCCCAGTTCCTTGAGATAAAGCAGGCCGTAGGTAATGGCAAAAATGTCTGCCACCATTGCAACCCATTGGCGTTTTCTGGAGCTTTTCTGCTTGAACAGCAAAATCAGCATCAATCCCACGGATACCAGAAGACTGCCCAGGGAAAACAGGTAGATGTGGAATGGGATTTGCGCTGAGGGGTTGAAAAGGTGCTCAAACGTCAGGAAAAGAAAAAAGATCAGGGCATAAAAAACCCGAAGCGTGACCTGTTCGTGCTCTCCTTCGCGCTCTCTGACGCGTTGAATGAACAGTCGCAGCTTTTCTTTCATTGAACTTCCTGTATCGAAGGCACTGGTGGAACGTCTCGAAGCTGCTCTTGCACCAGCGTTATTTTGTTGAACTGAGTGAGGAAGGCATCGACACAGGCCGGATCAAAATGTTTTCCACTGTTGTCTTTCAGATACCCGAGGGCATCTTCATTCATCCAGGCCTTTTTATAAGGTCTGATGGAGGTCAGCGCATCAAAGACATCGGCGACGGCCACGATGCGGGCTTCAAGCGGTATCTCGTTTCCCCTGAGTCCAAGCGGATAACCGCTGCCATCGTATTTTTCATGATGGCCCAGGGCGATCTGTGCCCCCTGGTTCAGGATGTTTGACGGGCTTTCCTGCAGGATTTTGTAGCCGATCATGGGGTGGGTTTTCATGACGTCATACTCTTCCGTGGTCAACCGCCCTGGCTTCAGAAGAATATGATCCGGTATGCCGATTTTTCCGATGTCGTGCATGGGCGCGGCCATTTCGATGAGCTCGCAGCGGGCATGGGGCAGGCCGATGCCTTCAGCGATCAGGCGCGAGTAACGGGCCATGCGCAGGATATGGTTTCCGGTTTCGGCATCGCGAAACTCGCCTGCTTTGGCGAGGCAATACAGGGTTTCCTGCTCCCGTTCCCGTATCTGCTGGGTCGCCTTGTAGACGGCATGCTCCAGGTGCTGGGAATGTGCCTTGAGGTCCTTTTCATGCTGTCGCAGCATGAGCAGGTTGCGACAACGCACCCTGCACTCATAAGGATCGATGGGCTTTGTCATGAAGTCGGTGGCGCCGGCATCCAGCGCGCCATAGCGGATGCCCAGTTCATCGTGCGACGTGATGACGACGATGGGAATGGTTTCCAGGGTGGCAATCTTGCGGATGGCCGTGATGACTTCAAGCCCGGTCATCTCCTTCATGCGGTAATCCACCAGGATGAGATCCGGCTGATTCCACTGCACCCATTCCAGTGCCTGTGTCGGTGAAGGAAAGGTGTGGGTAACGATGTTGGCCTGGATGCTGTGGACAATCTTGTCCAGTATGACGCGGCTAGTGAACTCGTCATCGATGATGGCAACCACAGGAGGCGACAGGTTCGTTGCCTGCTGGCCCGTCTGCTGCAATGTCATGAATGTTCCCTCCCGCTGGCACCAAATGCCGGTTCAGCGCGTACTTTATCGCTAAACCGAACGCTTCACAATTCGGGGAAATACCCCTAACGCCTCGTATTTTCAGAAATAATCCGGTGCGTTCCCTGCTTTCCACTTGATGTTGCAGCCCATGCTGGGAACCTGCTCTGCAGATGGGGCACTCTGATTCAGAGCGGCATCAACGGCTGCACGCAGATCCTTTCCTGTGACCGGGACAGCCTTGCCGGGGCGGCTGTCGTCAAATTGGCCGCGGTAGACCAGGTTTCTGCTGCGGTCAAAAAGAAAAAAGTCTGGGGTGCAGGCGGCACGATAGGCTTTGGCTACGGCCTGGGTTTCGTCATGGAGGTAGGGGAACACATACCCGGCCTTGACGATTTCTTCCGACATTTTCTGCGGGCTGTCTGCCGGGTAACTGGAGGCGTCATTGGCATTGATGCCCACAATGGCCAGTCCTTTGGGTTGATATTCCCTTGCGAATGCTGCCAGCGCGTCCCTGATGTGGATGACATAGGGGCAATGATTGCAGAGAAAAATCACCAGCAGCGCCCGGGCGTCCTCAAGATCATGCAGGGAAACCTGATGTCCATGGGGGTCCGGAAGCGAAAAATCCGGAGCCGGCGTGCCAAGGGGCAGCATGGTCGAAGGGGTCAAAGCCATGTCGGGGATCCTGAACAAAAATAGACAAAAAACGCAGTCTAAGCCGGCCATCTGGCGTACACAAGCGCTCTGCCGGGAGCTTTACAGTACCGGTGCAGAGCTGGGAATTGATACAATCGTGAGGACATGAATTTTTCCGTCAGTCAGGGGCCGTTATGGACCCCCCATCCCGAAATTGCCGAACGAACCCGCATGGCTCGCTTCATGCGACGGGCTGGGCACGGCTGTTATGAAGAGCTGTGGCACTGGTCGGTTGACCATCCAGAAGCTTTCTGGAAGGCATTGTGGGATGACTGCGGGGTGATTGGTACCCCGGGCTCGCGCATCCTGGCCAATCCAGAACAGATGCCGGGCGCGAGTTGGTTTCCCGATGCGCGCCTCAACTATGCAGAAAACCTGTTGCGGGCAACGGACGGGGAAGCCCTTGTTTTCTGGGGGGAGGACAAGGTCAGACGCCGCTGGTCCCATGCGGAGTTGCGGCGCGAAGTATCCCGTTTTCAATCATTGCTGCGGGAAGCCGGTGTCAGGGAAGGGGACCGGGTGGCCGGTTATCTGCCCAACCTGCCTGAAACCCTGGCAGCCATGCTGGCCACCACCGCATTGGGTGCCATCTGGTCATCGGCTTCCCCTGATTTTGGGGTGCAGGGAGTCCTGGACCGTTTTGGCCAGATTGAACCCAAGGTGTTGGTGTGCGTGGACGGCTACTGGTACAACGGCAAGGCCGTGGACTGCATGGAAAAGAATGCAGAGGTCGCGCGGTGCCTGCCTTCGCTGGCAGCAACGGTTGTTGTTCCCTATCTTTCTGATAGCCCTGATCTAGGCTCCATGCCAGGCGCCATGGCCTGGAACCGCCTCCCGGAACCTGCGCCGACGCTTGTCCCCACTTTTCGCCGGGTGGCATTCAACCACCCCTTGTTCATCATGTTTTCATCGGGCACCACGGGCGTGCCCAAATGCATTGTGCATGGTCATGGCGGCGTTCTGCTGCAGCACCTTAAAGAACATCAGCTGCACAGCGATGTCCGCCCGGGAGATCGGCTGTTCTACTTCACCACCTGTGGCTGGATGATGTGGAACTGGCTGGTTTCAGGACTGGCATCCGGTGCCACCCTGCTGCTCTACGACGGCTCACCCTTCGCCGCCCGCGGCCAGGTGCTGTTCGAATATGCACAGACCGAGCGAATGACCCACTTGGGCACTTCCGCAAAGTTCATTGATGCTGCGGCGAAGCTCGGCCTGACCCCGGCCAAAACCCATGACCTGACCCCCCTCCGGGCCCTGTTTTCAACGGGTAGCCCCCTTGGCCCTGAAAGTTTCGACTGGGTATACCGCGAACTGAAAGCGGATATCCTGCTTGCCTCGATATCGGGGGGAACCGACATCATTTCCTGTTTTGTGCTGGGCAATCCCATGTTGCCGGTTTATCGCGGAGAGATTCAGTGCCGGGGGCTGGGAATGGCCGTGGATGTCTATGATGAACAAGGGCGTTCGGTGCGTGGCGAAAAAGGCGAGCTGGTCTGCACACGCCCGTTTCCCGTGATGCCGCTGGGGTTCTGGAACGACCCCGATGGCGCAAAGTACCATGCGGCCTATTTTGAGCGCTTTCCAGGCATCTGGTGCCATGGCGATTATTGTGAGTTGACCCCCCATGGCGGCATCATCATTTACGGCCGATCGGATGCCACCCTCAATCCGGGCGGGGTACGCATCGGCACCGCGGAGATCTACCGGCAGGTGGAGCAATTGCCCGAAGTGGT